>JAZRJJ010000047.1:0-10668 GCA_045645705.1 Alistipes sp.
CGTAAGCGCATCAACAAGCACGGTTTCCGTCAGAGAATGGCTACTGCCAATGGCCGTAAGGTATTGGCTGCACGTCGCGCAAAGGGTCGCAAGAAGTTGACTGTATCAGACGAGGCAACATTCAAGTACAACTAGTCGATATCGTTCGACAGTTCGTTGTAAAAAAGTATAGAGCTATTCAACCGAATAGCTCTACTTTTTTTTGTGTCTATATAAGCTCTGTTTTTTTGCCTATCACTACTCCATGTTGCCGCTTTTGAGTTGTTCGATGAGGGTGTTGCATCCATCCTCCAGGAGGTCGAGCACGAGCTCAAAGCCCTCGTGACCCTCGTAGTAGGGGTCGGGGATGTATGACCACTCCTTGTGTTGGCGCAGAAACTCGCGAAAACGATAGATTTTGACGTGGTAGTCGCGGTTGGGGGCGAGGCGGAAGAGGTTTTCGTAGTTGCTGTCGTCCATGGCAATGAGCATGTCGAAGCGCTCGAAGTCCTCCTCGCGTACCTGGCGTGCGCGGTGTGTCATGGGTATGCCACGCGCCTCGGCGGCACGACGCATGCGTGGGTCGGAGCGTTCGCCGCTATGTCCGCCATATGTTCCTGCCGAGTCGAGGATTACGCTGTCGGCAAGGCCGTTGCGCTCGACCAAAACTTGCATCATTGCCTCTGCCGCAGGTGAGCGACAAATGTTTCCGAGGCAGACAAAAAGTATGCATGTTAATTTCTTATTCTCCATATCATTACAATTTTAATTATTGTTGGTTTACATTGTGGCTTACTTGTGCCACAGGTATACTATGTGGTGGTTTTGATTATACGGTGAGTATTTCTGAGGCTATTTACGACAACGCAGTTTTACAGTCCTTGGGTAGATGTCTATTATACGCTTATAATGCTTTGGGTTAGATGTGCAAAAGAAATATTGTGCAGCCTCAATGTCGTCATGATTATTTGGCATATATTCCCAAATTTTCATTTCATAATCGACAGAGTCTTTGGCGTAATACAACATTCCATATTTCTCTAACAGGTCAAAATCCTTTTGGGTCATAGTATCACTACGCCAAATAAATAACTTTCCATCTCTTTCTACGCATTTTCTATAAGAGTGTTCCCTTAGAAAACCAATAGTAGGATCTACTACAAATTTTTCTTCATCCTCTATTACTCTCATTATGCATATTTCCAATTGTCTCCTACTATTTCTCTTCGTCGAGTAATCTATTATAAACACATTTGATTCATCACAGAGTCTGCAGTTCAAGAAATCCTCTATTGCAATTTCAGTAGCAACGCATCTAACGCTATCTAAATCTTGTGATGATGCAGTATGTGTCACCATAACTGACATAATAAGAATAAGAAACTTTTTCATGTAGTATGAGTATTTTTTGCAAATATAACATTTTTTGCGAAGTAATGCGATGTGTTTCATTGAGTAATTCTTCGGGTTGGTTGAATCATTGCAATATTAATGCGCCATATGGACAATAAATGGCCAAATTGTTCCATTTAAGGTGTAGTTATATAACAATATTTTTCCTATCTTTGCGGAGCTAACCGCTAAATGTAGTTAAAAATTAAACAAATTATACTATGAAAATTAAGGCTTTGCTTTTTGTTTTTGCAGCCGTTATGCTCTTCTCTGTAAGTGCAGAGGCTCAGTCGCTACCTCGCCGTGTGCGTAATGTTGAGGTGCAGGATCTCGATGCGCAGAAGGTGCGTTTGCCATGGTGGGGCGAGAAGAACTTGCTGATTTTTTATGTGGACCCCGATGTGCCCAAGCAGAATGATGCGTTCATTACACACATCGAGGAGACAAAGCGTCTTGCTGGCCCCAATATCGAGGGCTTCGGTATCGTGAACCTCAAGGATTCGTGGTATCCTGTGCCCGACTCTGTTATCCGTCAGATTGCCGAGTCGCGTACCGCAAAGAATGGTGCTACTATCCTCTGTGACCCCGACCATTGGGTGTCAAGCGCATGGCGTTTGGGCGATTGCAACGATAAGTTTGTTATCATGCTCGTGACCAAGGCGGGTGAGCTTGTCTACATCTCAAAGGGTGAGATGTCGGAGGAGGAGCAGCAGCGCTTTATCGAGGCAGCAGACAAATTGCGATAACTGAACGGTGCAGTTCGCACCTACCTACCCACTAACTAAATCCCCTCATACTCAGGCGAGTATTGAGGGGATTTATTCTTTTTGGGTGTTGCTCTTTTGTGTTGTTCTATTGGCGGAATTGTTGAATGGTTGAGTGCGGGTGAGCGGTGTCGTTTCGTGCGACAAAAATTCATGTTTCGAGGGTCGATTTTCGCGTTGCGCAATAAGATAATAAATTTTTATGAAAACTGCAAGAAATCGATAAATTTTTACTACCTTTGCGCCCGAGTAACTATACCTATGGTATAGGGACGATTTTTCGAGCGAAAAATATTAGACATCAAAATATGAAGATTGCATTAGCACAGCTCAACTTCACCGTTGGTGATATCAAGGCCAACACAACAAAAATTATTGCAGCCATCAACGAGGCTAAGCAGCAGGGTGCCGACCTTGCTGTATTTGCTGAGTTCGCAGTGTCGGGAACTCCCGCCTATGGCTTGCTCACCAAGACAACATTCCTCACACTCTGCGAGGAGGCTGTCGAGGATATCGCTAACCACTGCAAGGGCATCGCAGCGATTGTGGGTACTCCCTACCTCACAGCAGAGGGTCCCATCAGTGCCGCGGCATACATCGATGCTCATGGTAACATCGAGTACATCGGCAAGCGCTACGTCACTGCACGCCGCGAGATGGGTTATATCGTAGGCTCGTCTATCGGCAGCCAGACTATCCGCATCAAGGAGAGCAACCTCCGTGTAGTTGTGGGTGACGACCTCAGCCGCATGCACGAGATTGACGAGGACATCGATGCTATCATCTCAATCAATGCTCGTCGCTATGGCAAGGGCATCATGACACGCCGCTTCGAGAAGATGAGCCGTTTGGCATTCTCGGAGGGTACGAACCTCATCCTTATGAACCAGGTTGGTGGTTCGGGCGATATCGTCTACGACGGTACTTCGGGCATCCTGAATCGTGAGGGTCGCTTGGTGATGTTGCTCGATAGCTTCAAGGAGGATATGCGCATCTTCGACACCGAGGCGGAGAACAAACCCTTCGATGTCCCCATGACAACCTACAACGACCGCACTCGCATGGTCTATGAGGCGGCATGTCTCGGTACTCGCGACTACTTCCACAAGAATGGCTACACCAAGGCCTGCGTAGGTCTCTCGGGTGGTATCGACTCGGCAGTCGTTGCCTGCATCGCCGTTGGCGCATTCGGCAAGGAGAATGTCCGCGTGTTGCTCATGCCTTCGCCCTTTACGCCCAACGATAGCGTGGAGGATGCAAAGCGCTTGGCAGAGAACCTCGGCGTAGAGTATAGCGTATTGCCCATCATCGAGGCATACAACGCTATGGTAGGCACGCTCCAGCCCGTTATCGGTGGCACGGAGTTCGACGCTACGGAGGAGAATATCCAGACACGCATCCGTACTACAATGCTTATGGCCCTTCAGAATAAGACGGGTTATATGCTTCTGAATTCGTCAAACAAGAGCGAGAATGCCCTCGGCTGGTGTACGCTCTATGGTGACACTTCGGGTACCTTCAGCCCCACAGGCGACTTATATAAGGGCGAGATCTACGACCTGGCGCGCTACATCAACGCTACATTTGGCGATGTTATTCCCGATGCTATCATCGACAAGGAGCCATCGTCGGAGTTGCGTCCCAACCAGAAGGATAGCGATCACTTGCCCCACTACGAGGTTATCGACGCCATCTTGTTCCGCATGATTGAGAAGAAGCAGCACCGCGAGGAGATTATCAACGCAGGCTTCGACTCGGCCGTTGTGGAGAAGATTCACAAGATGGTCATGGAGAACGAGAAGAAGCGCTATCAGTTCCCTCCCGTGTTGCGCTTGTCGCCCTGTGCCTTTGGCCACGAGTGGTTGATGCCATTGGTAAACCACTACTGTGACTAAACAATTCGGTAGGTAAGATAGGTTATGAGTTCTACCTTGCAACATAGAGGCGTGGTGGAGAGAGTCGCTGGCGATGTGGTTGTCGTTAGTGTCATGCCCGAGAGTGCTTGCGCTGGTTGCCATGCCCGAAGCGTATGTGGCGAGCGTGGCGAGAAGCGCGAGATTGTGGTAAAGACTCCCTATGCTGCGGAGTATACGCCAGGTGAGAGGGTCGTCGTGGCGCTTGAGCATAAGCGCATGGGCCTTATCTCGGTTGTGTGGAGCTATGTGTTGCCCCTTGTCATCTTGGTCGGTGTGCTCTTTGGAGCGAAGGCCTTTGGCGTGGAGGATGGCATAGCGGCACTCGGCTCGATGGCGGCGATGTCGCTCTACTATGTTGCGCTCTACCTCATGCGCAGGATGTTTGATAAAAAGATAAAATTTACAATTATAAAAGAGTTATGAACCCTTTAATTTTAACAGTTTTGACACTCAGCGTGTTGGGTGTGGTATTGGCTGTTATTCTCTATTTCGTAGCCCAGAAGTTCAAGGTCGAAGAGGACCCTCGCATCGATGAGGTGGAGAAGATGCTTCCTGGTGCTAATTGTGGCGGTTGTGGCTTTGCAGGCTGTCGCGCTATGTCCGAGGCTTTGGTTACACGCGATAACATAGGCTCGTTGTATTGCCCTGTTGCAGGTGGCGATGTTATGAAGTCTATTGCCGACTATCTTGGTAAGGCTGCCGCGGAGAAGGCACCCATGGTGGCTACTATGCGTTGCGGTGGTACTTGCCAGAAGCGTCCCAAGGTAAACCACTACGATGGCGCTTTGAGCTGCGCCGTGGTGAACACCTTCTACATCGGTGAGTCGGGCTGTGCCTTCGGTTGTATCGGCTATGGCGATTGCGTTCAGGCGTGTAAGTTCGGCGCTATGAGCATCAACCCCGAGACTGGTCTTGTGGATATTGACCCCGATAAGTGTACTGCTTGTGGTGCGTGTGTCAAGACCTGCCCCAAGGCTCTTATCGAGTTGCGCAAGAAGTGGCCCAAGAACCGCGCAGTATATGTAGCCTGCCGTTCGAAGAATCGTGGCTCGGTGGTTATGAAGGTCTGCAAGGCGGGATGTATCGGTTGCGGTAAGTGTGCCAAGGCGTGCCCCTTCGGCGCTATCACCATCGACAGCTACCTCGCATATATCGACCCCGAGAAGTGTAAGTTGTGTCGCAAGTGTGTTAATGAGTGCCCAACGGGTGCCATTACCCTCAAGAACATGGAGCGCTTGCCCAAGGAGCCCGCAGCACCCAAGGCGGAGACACCCGCAGCAGTGAAGAGTGAAACCGCTAAATAGTAAAGTTGAGTATGAGAACATTCCCAATAGGCGGTATTCATCCGCACGACAATAAAGAGTGGAGCAAGGATAAGGCTATCGAAGTGTTGGAGCTTCCCGATGAGGTGAAGTTGCCCATGGTGCAGCATATCGGTGCTCCCGCAACACCCGTAGTACAGAAGGGCGATAAGGTGCTCACAGGTCAGATTGTGGGTCAGTCTACAGGCTTCGTATCGGCAAACATCCACTCTCCAATCTCGGGTACGGTGGTAAATGTCGATATGTTCCCCAATGGCCAGGGTCAGCGCCGCATGATGGTCGTCATCAAGCGCGAGGGCGACGAGTGGCTCGAGACTATCGACCGAACACCCGACCACAAGCGCGAATGTACACTTGAGCCCAAGGAGATTATCGCAAAGATTAAGGATGCGGGTATCGTAGGCCTTGGTGGTGCGCAGTTCCCTACACATGTGAAGCTCACAATTCCCGATGGTCAGAAGGCCGAGATTTTGGTTATCAACGGCGTGGAGTGCGAGCCTTACCTCACATCGGACTACCGCACAATGCTCGAGCGCGCAGAGATGGTACTCACTGGCGTTGAGATTGTTATGCGTGCCATCGGCGTTGAGCGTGCTGTAATCGGCGTTGAGAACAACAAGCCCGATGCTATCAAGCACTTGCGCGAGGTTATAGCCCGCGATGGATATAAGGGTATCGAGGTTATGCCCCTCAAGATGCGCTACCCCCAGGGTGGTGAGAAGCAGCTTATCGCAGCCGTAACGGGCCGCCAGGTGCCACCACCTCCAGCATTGCCCATCTCTGTGGGCGCTGTGGTGTGCAATGTCTCGACATGTGTGGCTATCTACGAGGCTGTGCAGAAGAATAAGCCCCTTATCGAGCGCGTTGTAACGGTTACAGGCAAGCACCTTAACTCTACGCACAACTACCTCGCTCGCTTCGGTACTCCCGCAAGCCGCTTCTTCGAGTTGGCAGGCATCCCCGAGGGCGATGTTAAGCTCTTGAATGGTGGTCCTATGATGGGTCGCTCGGTTGTGGACATCACCGCACCATTGATTAAGGGTTGCTCGGGTCTTACTGTTATCACAGGTGCCGAGGCAGCGCGTGGCAAGGAGATGTCGTGCATCAAGTGTGGTAAGTGTGTAAATGTCTGCCCCATGGGTCTTGAGCCCTACCTCTTGTCGAAGTTGGCAAAGATGCAGAAGTGGGATATGGCCGAGGAGCACAACACCGTAGATTGCATCGAGTGTGGCTGCTGCTCATACACCTGCCCCTCATACTTGCCCCTTTTGGACTACATCCGCATCGGTAAGCAGACAGTATCTACTATCGTGCGTGCACGCGCGGCAGCGAATAATAAGAAGTAATAAAAATAGAATAGATATATATGGCAACCAGACTTTTTGCTGCGCCCTCACCCCATATCCATGGTGGCGAGAAGACACGCCGAATTATGCTCGACGTGATTTTGGCGCTTGTGCCCGCCCTCGCCGTATCGACATACGTTATGGGCTGGAGGGTATTGCTCCTTACTGGCGTGGCTGTTGCAGGCTGCGTGGTTTTCGAGTACCTCATTAGCCGCTTTTTGCTTAAGCGTGGCTCTACCATTGGTGATTTGTCGGCTATCGTCACCGGCGTGTTGTTGGCCTTTAACCTCCCCGTGGGTATTCCATGGTGGATTGTGCTTATTGGCGCAGTTGTGGCTATCGGCATCGGTAAGATGACCTTCGGTGGCTTGGGCTGCAACCCCTTCAACCCCGCACTCACAGGCCGTATCTTCCTGCTTATCGCCTACCCCGTGCAGATGACCGACTGGACAACGAATGTTCCCGATGCAGTTTCTGGCTCTACATTGCTTGCCGATGTCAAGGGCTCGACATACGACGCTGCGGGTAACATCGTGCTCGGCAACATCAACCTCGAGGGTATCGACTTCATGGGTATGTTCGGTGGCTTTATGAATGGCTCTATGGGTGAGATTGCCTCGCTGGCACTTATCCTTGGCGGCTTGTACCTCTTGTGGCGTAAGGTTATCTCATGGCACATCCCCGTTGCCGTGCTTGGTACTATGGCTCTGTTCGCCCTCTGCGTGGCTTTGGGCATTGGTGGTGGCGCGTTGTGCTACGAGCTCCCCTTGTTCCACATCCTGGCGGGTGGCGCATTGCTCGGTGCTATCTTCATGGCTACGGACTACTCGACATCGCCCATGACACATAAGGGTATGTTGATTTATGGCGTAGGCATCGGTCTCTTGACCATGATTATCCGTTTGTGGGGTGCGTACCCCGAGGGTATGTCGTTCGCGATATTCATCATGAATGCCGCTACGCCCCTCATTAATAAGTATTTCCGTCCGAAGCGTTTCGGCGTTAAAAAGTAAGTAATGGCTATGAAGAGTTCATTGAAAAATATGGTATTGGTGCTCTTCACCATTACCGCAGTTTCGGCACTTTTGGTAGGCTTGGTAGATAGCATCACCAAGGATACCATCGCGCAGACCGAGCTTAATGCAAAGAACGTCGCAAAGTTCGAGGTGCTCAATGCCAGCGAGAGCGAGGCTGTAGTGGGCGAGGAGCAGGTCTTCCCCATCGGCGACTTCGAGGTTGTTGTAAGCACCATCGTATCGAAGAGCGATAGCAACACTGTTAAGGGCTATGCTGTTGAGGCTACAAGCATCACAAAGTCGGGCTATGGCGGTCGCATCAAGCTTATGGTAGGCTTCGTTGAGGATGGCGAGAATGTAGCAATCTCGGGTGTTAAGGTGTTGTTACAGAGCGAGACCCCAGGTCTTGGTGCAAACATGACACAGCCAGGTAACGTTCTCGAGAAGTCTATCCTTGAGAAGAACCCCGCGGAGCTCAGCTTCAAGGTTAAGAAGGATGATGCCAATGGCTCGTTCGACTCACTCACAGGCTCTACAATCTCGTCGCGCGCATATGTAAATGCCGTTGAGACTGCCTATGCAGGCTATCTTCAGGCTAAGGGCGAGCTAGATGAGACAAAGGTCGTGGGCGCTGACTCGGCTTCGGGTGCTACAAATGCAAAGCGCGCAGCGGAGACAGAGGTAGTTGAGGAGGTCGCAGAAGATGTTGATACAGCCTCGGGTGCGACGGCTGCCGAGGAGTGTATGATGGAGAATAACGTAACAGAGGAGGAGAAATAATGGGTAAGCTTCAACTTATAACAAAGGGTATTCTCAAGGAGAATCCCACCTTTGCACTCATCTTGGGTATGTGTCCCACGCTTGGTGTCACCTCTACAGCCATCAACGGAATGGGTATGGGTGTGGCAACAATGGCGGTGCTCATCCTCTCGAATATGGCTATCTCGCTCATCAAGAACCTTATTCCGAGCAAGGTGCGCATCCCCGCATTTATCGTGGTCATCGCATCCTTCGTAACCATCATCGGCATGCTTATCAAGGCCTACCTCCCCGCACTCGATGCGTCGCTTGGTGTCTTCATCCCACTTATCGTGGTTAACTGTATCATCCTTGGTCGTGCCGAGGCCTTTGCTTCGAAGAATGGCGTTTTCGACTCGGCGTTGGATGGTGTGGGCATCGGTCTTGGCTTCACGCTCTCGCTCACCGTTATCGGTGCTGTGCGCGAGGTGCTCGGCTCGGGTGCAATCTTCGGCTATACCTTTGCCGCAGATGTCATGCCCTTGCTCTTCATCCTTGCCCCTGGTGGTTTCCTCGTGTTGGGCTACCTTATGGTTGTGTTTAACAAAATTGCAAAACGATAATAGCTATGAATATGTTGACTATTCTTTCCACTGGAAATATCTCGCAGGAGGTATTCAATGGCTTCGTTACAGGCACTGTTAGCGTTCAGGAGATTAGCCTCATCGCTATTATCATCGGCGCAATCTTCGTGAATAACGTGGTGCTCTCGCAGTTCCTCGGCATCTGCCCCTTCCTCGGTGTGTCGTCAAAGGTGGACACATCGCTCGGTATGGGTATGGCCGTGACCTTCGTTATGGCACTCTCATCCATCGTTACATGGTGCTTGCAGACCTATATCCTCGTGCCTTTCGGTATCGAGTTTATGCAGACCATCGTCTTCATCCTCGTCATCGCTGCCCTAGTGCAGATGGTTGAGATTGTGCTTAAGAAGGTATCTCCAACGCTTTATCAGGCCCTTGGTATCTTCCTTCCGCTTATCACCACCAACTGTGCTGTGCTCGGTGTGGCAATCCTTATGGTGCAGAAGGATATGGACCTCCTTACAGGTGTAATCTACTCCGTGGCCACAGCCCTCGGCTTCGCCCTCGCCCTTGTCCTCTTTGCTGGTATCCGCGAGCGCCTCGAGGTTGAGGATGTGCCCTCTTCATTCCGCGGTGTGCCCATCGCACTTATCACTGCGGGACTTTTGGCAATGGCGTTCATGGGATTTGCCAACGTAGTTCCCCTCCCATAATTTCTTGTGATAAGTCGCAATCTGCGGCACATCCCTAAAAGTAAATCACCCAAGGCTGTACATTTGGGTACTATCCTTGGGTGATTTCTTTTGTGATGCACCACATCTCACGACTTCTGACAAGAAATTGGGATGAATGGTATATAGATTAGGGAGTTTAGCGTCGCTAAACTCCCTAATTTCATTAAATTCCCTAATGCTAAATATCCATCGATCCGAAAATAACAGGCATCGCCAATCGACACGATACCGCCTTGCCATTCTTCACACCTGGTGTCCAGCGGGGCGAGCTCAACATAACGCGCGTAATCTCATCCTCGAACGACTTGTGCGCCGTGCCCTTGATGCACTTTATTTCCATAATTGCCACATAACCAGCGCTATCGACCTTAAACTTTACGACATAGTGTGCTGCGAGGTTCTTATCGCGGAGCTGCTCGGGGTAGCGTAGGTTCTCGAACAACCAGCGCTGGAAGGCCTCGGTGCTTGTATTCATAAATATGGGCAGCGTGTCTGGCGTGTTCTCGATGTTCTTGTCGAGCGAGTTTGTGCGGATAATAACCACGCCATCCTCCACATTGCCGTAATCCTTATAGTAGGAGAGCATCTCGGGCTCCTTAAAGACTGTCACATCCTTAATCTCCTCGGGTTTTAGGGCGTTAACCTGCTCCATGGTAGAGGGCACGCCATCAATAATATAGACGGGGTTCTTGTCCGACACACTCTCCTTGTCGGCGTCAAATGCCATAATAACAATCTGATTCTCCATACTGCCCTTTGTTGCGGGCATCTTACTCTGCTTCGACTCCAACTTAAATGTGATAGGTAGCATAAACGACACTGATACCGCGTGGCCATTGTTAAAACCTGGTGTCCAGCGGGGTGAGGTGCTAATAAC
>JAZRJJ010000048.1:0-40365 GCA_045645705.1 Alistipes sp.
TTGACTCCCGTTTCAATGGCTATCTTCGGCTCATTGGCACGCAAGGGTAAGGAGCCTTCAGCACCCCGTAAGATTGCATTCGGTATGTTGGTTGCAGCTATCGGCTTCGCTATCATGGCATTCGGCTCACAGGGCTTGAACACTCCTAACGACCAGGCTCGCGCTATCGCATTCAACAAGGCAGAGGCTTTTGCTGCAAAGTGTTACACCGTAGCTTCAGATGTTAACTCTTTGAAGGAGGCTGACGGCAAGGCTAACGCTGACATTAAGGCTGCACAGGACTTCATGGGTAAGCTCAACGACAAGACTCGTCCCGTATTCACCGACGTATACAGCGCACAGTGCGTAGTCCTCGCTGCACAGGCAGAGGTAGAGGCTGCTGCCGAGGTAGAGGCTACCGAGGAGGTTGCAGTTGTTGAGACTGTAGAGGCTACAGAGGTTGTTGCAGAGGAGACTGCAGAGGTTACAGAGGTTGTAGAGGTTGCAGAGGCTCCCGCAGCAGAGGTTGACGTTGTTGCAGAGGCAGAGGCTACTTTGGCTGCTATCAAGTCAGAGACAAAGGAGGAGACTCGCACATCAGCATACTGGTTGATCTTCACTTACTTGATCCTTACATTCGCCGAGTTGCTCCTTTCACCTATGGGTATCTCATTCGTATCAAAGGTTGCTCCTCCAAAGCTCAAGGGTCTTATGATGGGTGGCTGGTTTGTGGCTACTGCTATCGGTAACATGCTCGTTGCTGTTGGTGGTTTCCTCTGGGCAGGTATTCCATTGTGGTCAGTATGGACAGTATTCATCGTACTCTGCTTGCTTTCAGCTCTCTTCATGTTCATCATGATGAAGCGTTTGGAGAGCGTTACGAAGTAATACTCAACCACATCATAGATAATAGGCTGTCTTTCGGGGCAGCCTATTTTAATATAGTAGTTCAATATGAAAAACTCCGCAAATAATATAACCATGCGTGCGGCACGGGTTGAAGATGCACCCCTCATTGCCGAAGTCATAGCCATGGCCATAGGCGACAAAGAGGCGCTACGCAACTACTGTGGCGAGGAGTACATGAGCGTGCTTACGACAATCGCAAGCCGAGAGGCCACGCAATATAGCTGGCAAAATGCCCTCGTTGCGGAGGTGGATGGTGTCGCTGCGGGTGCTGTTGTGGGCTATGATGGCGCGGAGCTATACAGCTTGCGCGCGGGTACATTTAATATATTAATGGAGTCTGTTGGTCGCGTACCCACGATTATTGACGAGACAGAGGCGGGCGAATATTACCTCGACTCGGTGGGCGTGCTACCCGCCTTTCACAACCATGGCGTAGGTCGCGCGTTGGTCTCGGCATTTTGCAAAAAGGTCTTCAATGAGGGTCATGCCCGCGTGGGACTTATTGTCGAGGAGGAGAACGACACTGCTGAAAAGCTATACACCGCATTAGGCTTTGAGCGTGTCGGCACAAAGCTATTCTTTGGTCACACCATGAAACACCTTCAACGCCACGCCACTACAAAACTACAGCATCATTGAGGTCACCGTAAACGAGCAAAACCCCTCGGCCGTAGGCTTCTACGAGCATTTGGGATTTAGATGCTTCAAGCGCACCGACCACGACGAAGAGGGTCGTCCCTTCCCGCTACTCTATATGAGCTTGCAGGGGTAATATAAAATAGTAGTGGAGTTGTTTTAGCAACTCCACTACTATTTTAATATACTATCTCTCTTCTCTTTCTACGCAAACGCATCAGCGCAATAGTTTGTCGAGAGCGACGACGGATATATCTCAGTCGCAAGAAGCTGCCTAAAGATACGAGCCACATCAGCGATGAGAGCAGGCTAAGGTTGCGAGCAAGCTCAAAGCAAATATCATCCACTGCGTAGAGAATCCATGGTGCAGCGCTCCAAAATCCCGCAATCATGGCGGTGGCAATGGTGAAATGTGTCCAGTAACGGCGTGGTGGGCGGCGGTGTAGATTTATCGCAGCGCCCGCAAGGACGATGACTGCGCCAAGGATAATCTCCAACTCCTTATAGTGGGGTACGCTACTTGGGACAATGTCGAAGTTGGCAAATACTAAGACACCGATAGCAATGATAATATCACCTTTGGTGAGCTTACGCTCATTAGGATCCTTACCCAAGCGACGCATAGCCTTACTGCGATAGCCACCCCAGCGCAATCGCCAAACGCTATATCTATTCTTCAACTCCATTTTTCACCTCCTCCTTTTTGCACTTTGGGCGAGGCTTGCGGCCACTGCGGCGCAGAGCCTCGGCAATTATCCACTGCAGCTGACCATTCACCGAGCGAAACTCATCTGCCGCCCAATGCTCGAGGGCGTCCATAGTCTCGCCATCTATGCGCAGTACAAAACTGCGTGTGTTGGTCTCCTTTGTAGCCATGAGGTTAGTTGTGTAGCGTTCCAGCGTTTACCACAGGCTGTGCAGCCTCGTCAGCACACAACACGACAAGCAGGTTGCTCACCATAGCCGCCTTACGCTCCTCGTCGAGCTCGACAATGGCATCCTCGCTCAAGCGGTCGAGAGCAATCTTAACCATCGATACAGCGCCCTCAACAATCTTCTCGCGTGCCGAGATTATAGCATCAGCCTGCTGACGACGAAGCATCGCCGCAGCAATCTCGGGTGCGTATGCAAGGTAGTTAAGGCGTGCCTCGACAATCTCAATGCCCGCCATAGCGAGGCGCTCGCTCAACTCCTCGGTGGGCTTCTCGTTAATCTCGTCACCACCCGAGCGTAGCGTCACCTCCTTTGACTCGCCATTAGAGTTCTCGTCGTAGGCATACATGCCCGCCACCTGGCGCAATGCCGAGTCGCTCTGCACAGCCACGAAGTTCTCCAATACATTCATGCGCGCCGAAGAGCCCGCTGTAACGAGGTCTGTGGGTGCGTCAATCTCGAACACCGCCTTATATACACCATCGCGATTGATGCGCCACACCACAACAAGACCGATAAGGATGGGGTTACCCGCCTTGTCGTTAACCTTGATGGGGTCTACATTGAGGTTACGCGCACGAAGCGAGAGTTTCTTTGACGAGAGCAGTGGGTTCACCCACCAAAAGCCTGTCTCGTAGAATGTACCGCGGTAGTTACCAAAGAAGAGGAATACGCGCGACTCGTTGGGTTCCAACATCTTGTAGCCCAACATCATGATAACAGCACCAAGGATGCTTACAACAAGAAGCACGATTGCTGCTGTGGGTGTTGTGTCGTACGACTTATCGAGCCACATCACCGATACAACGACGCCCGCAACGAAACATAGATGAATAACGAGGGCGACAAAGCCATTAATCTTTAGACCTTTGAAGATGTAATTTTCCATAGTATATAGTTTTTAGGTTTATGATTACGCCTATCGTAGTAATATCATTTTGATATCACAAAGTTAATACAAATATTCGCTATTACAAATATTTTACCAGTTTTTTTTTAGCGGAGGGGGAAAGATAGGGATACTCAATGCTGTCATTCTGAACGAAGTGAAGAATCTCTCGGGCAGCACAACATTCTACCGTCTCGGAAACCTTGAGATATTTCGCTAACGCTCAATATGACAACGCCTTGATACTCAATGCTGTCTGAACAAAGTGAAGAATGACAGATTCTGGCATCATTGTTTGATTATCAATATATTACTAATTGCTAATTACTCATTACTAATTGATAAAAGTCTCTCAAGTCTCTATGAATAACAGTATTAGCAGTGACCTACATAAATATAGTCACAGCACCACTGACCTCGGTCGCGACAAAGACTTTGCGACCATCGATTGTGATAATTGTAGGAGTGGTAACACCGCACGACAGCAAGTCGCACCTATATATGCCCGATGGGGGTAGCATCTTATACTCATTAACAGCGTCAAGACGTCCATCGCACACAACACCCGAGAGCATATACCTCGCACCGAGAAGTCGCGCCGCACGCTCCATCTCGCCCGCAGCAATAACATTGCGCACAACGGTGGAGCTAATCTTATCCTCGCCCACTGCCGTATGTTGCGCCACGCACTCAAGCTCGAAGCCGCACTCCACAGCGAGTGGTTGCAACCTGTCGAAGTTGCCCTCGCTACCACGACCCAGACGGTGGTTATACCCCACTATCATGCCCACCATGCCGAGGCGCGCGATAAGCATGTCGCGCACGAAGCTCTCGTAGGGCTGACTGCGGAATGCCTCGTCGAAGTGCGCAACAACCATGCGGTCGATGCCCATATCCTCCAGCAATCGTGCACGCTCCTCGATTGTTGTGAGCAGCTGCATACCCTCGGCACGCCCCATGGCGATGCGGGGATGGGGGTCGAAGGTTACAACAACGCTCTCCGCATCGCACCTCGCAGCCATAGCCTTAAGGCGCTCCAATAGCACACGATGACCCGTATGGACTCCATCAAACGAGCCTATGGTGACCACCGCGCGACGTGGCGCATCGAGCCTATCGAAACCGTATTGCAGCATAGTAGATTAGTTGTTGCTCTCCTCGGCAACCTTAACGAAGTAGGCAACCTTCTCCAAGAGAGTGGTAATATCGTAGTTCTCCACGACGATACCCTGGGGGAAGTTGAGCGGTGCAGAGGTAAAGTTCAAGACGCCCTTAATACCCGCATTGATTATGGGTAACACCACAGACGAAGCCTGCGATGTGGGCAATGACACGATGGCAATGCTGATGTCGAGTTCATCTACGCGCTCCTCAAACTCATCAATATGGTAGCAGGGGATGTTATCTATCTTCGTACCCACCTTACCTGCATCGACATCGAACGCTGCAGTGATGCGTAGCTTAAGGCCCTTGCCGTTAAAGTACTTCGTGACAGCCTGACCGAGGTGTCCCATGCCTATGATTGCCATGTTCATGGGCTGCTCACTATATAATATATTGGTGATGAAGTCAATGAGCACCTTTACGTCATAACCCTTCTTCGTATCGCTCGAGAAGCCTATAAGCATAAGGTCGCGACGCACCTGCACAGCTGTAATGCCGTGCATACCCGCAAGCACATGCGAAAATACATGGGTGATGCCCTGCGCATGGCACTTGAGCAGCGTGCGGCGATACTCACTCAAACGCTCGATAGTCTTTTCGGGAATGGGGGATGTGATATTATTACTTGCCATTGTTTGCTATTATTTCGTGCTATTCCAAAACTATTTTCGAGTCGTGGCGATAGTGCTGAAGCACCCAGTTAGTATTCTCATTAGCGCCATCGAGGTACTCAAACCTGTAGGGCGTGGTTAGGGGTGTGAGCTCCTTGCCAACAACGCTGTCATAACCCTCGTACATCATGCGACAGAAGATTACCGCAGCGTCGTAGCCACGATAGGATGTGCGCGTGGGCAGCGAGCCATAGCTTGTGACATAGCGGCTGTCGAAGAGGCGCACAACCTCGTCAATGCGGTTTGCGTAGTAGGGCACGATGAAGTGCACATCGTTGTGGAAGAAGATGTCGCTGTCGATATTGGGCATTTTGAGCCACTCGCGGCTGCCAATCACGACATAGTCACCATAGGTGAAGCCACGACCGCGCAACGACGAGCACGTCGAAGATAGCGTGGTAAGTATGCGGTCGATGTCGGTGGCTGACGATGCCATAACGAGGAATACCTTGCGACTGCTCTCGCGCATGAGCTCCTCGAGGATGACTTCCGCGCCATTCGAGCCATCAGCATTGCGTAGATAGAAGAACGAGCCTCGGTCGAAGTGGTAGTTGAGTGCCATCTCGTGGGCATGTGTCGCTATAGCGCGCACATCGTTGATGAACGACGCATCGTTCTTCGATGCATATATCATCACCACCTCGCGACTGCCGTCAAGCATATCGGCTACGGGCAAGCCCTCAATCTCCTTCGAGGGTGGCATATTGAAGAGCATATCGCTATTATAGTCAACATTCTGCAGGGGCGACACAACGGGGATGTTGCGATCCTCGGCATAGCTCAACAGCGGAGCAAACTCCTCGCTGTAGACAGGACCTATGATAAGGTCTGTGTCGAGCTCACCAAATTGTATCATCTCGTTTATGCGCTCCACGCTGCGCTCCGTATCGAGCACCGTGAGCTCCACCGAGCGTCCCTCTGCCTTGATGTCCTCCATGCCGAGCAACACGCCACGATAGAAGTCCACGATATTCTCCTTTGCCTCACCACGCACATGGAAGGGCAAGAGCAGCGTCACGCGCAACACCTCGTAGGGTGACAACACATCAAAGGGTGTAGGCGTAACCTCCTCTGTTAGAGAGATAAACTCCTCAAATATCGTATCACTGTGTAGGCTATCACGCACCTCGCTGTGAGCCTCCTTTTCAACCGTCTCTCTTCGCGAGCGCGACTCACCCTCAATCTCGACCTCCGCCACAGGCTTGACACGCAAAGTCATGCCAGCCTTGATGTCGGTGTAATCATTGAGACCGTTTAGGTCGAGCAGTTCCTGCTCCGTAAGCTTATAGGTGCGCGAGAGCGAATAGAGCGTCTCTCCTGGGCGCACCACATGCTCGCCATCGTTAGCGCCACCACGGACACCTTTATTATGCTTGTTTTTGCGTTTTCCCTCGCTGCGCTCCTCGACAACGGGCACATATATCGACTCGCCGAGCTTTATCTCCTCGCCCTGCAACTCGTTTGCCTTGATGATATCCTCCTGGGCTACATCGTAGGCCTTGGCAAGCGAGTAGAGCGTGTCACCCTCGGCAATCTTATGAACGTAGAACTTCTTGCCCTGATACTTTACAACGACCTTCGAGGGCTCTGTAGCCATCGCCGTTGTTGCAACCATAAGGGTTAGGAGCGCTAATATGAGTCGTAGTCGTTTCATTGTCAATCGTTAGTCATCGGTTTAGTTCGTGTGGGCAACGCAACACGAGAGCCTACTTTATGCGTAGGCGTATCTCGGTTATAATCTTCTTTGTGTAGAGCGAGAAATCTCCCTGCATCATCCAAGAGTAGTAGCTGGGCTCGGTGCGGAATACATCCTCAACCTTGCGACCCTTGTACTTGCCAAAGTTGAACACCTCCTCGCCCTTGTCATTAAGTACTATGCGACCCGCGAAGTCCACAACCTCGTTGTGCGTAGAGAATGCTGCAAGCTCCTCCACACTGTCACCTATGTCGCCATAGCGCTCAATCTGTGCTTCGAGCACCTCGTATGTCGCCAGCGTGTCGGCCTCTGCAGAGTGCGCATTGTCAAGGTCCTTGTCGCAGTAGAACTTGTAAGCCGCCACAAGCGTGCGCTGCTCCTTCTTGTGGAAGATGTTCTGCACGTCGATGTATCGGCGACGCTTGAAGTCTACCTCTACCTCTGCGCGCATGAACTCCTCAACGAGCATGGGTAGGTCGAAACGGTTGGAGTTGAAGCCACCAAAGTCGCAGCCCTCAATAAATTGCGCGAGCGACTTCGCTATCTGCCTGAATGTAGGCTCTCCCGCCACATCCTCGTCGGTTATGCCATGCACGGCTGTCGCCTCGGGAGGTATGGACATCTCGGGGTTTATGCGGCGCGTCTTTACCACCTTCTCGCCATCTACGCCTATCTTCACCAACGAGATCTCCACAATGCGGTCATGCACCGTGTCGACGCCCGTCGTCTCGAGGTCGAAGAATATTATGGGACGCTTAAGTTTTAAGTTCATTGCTACTGGAGTTTTATTCCGTTAGTTATTATGGGGGCGAGGGTTTAGGGACTTGAGACTTAAGGGAGATAAGGGACTAAAGAGACTTAAGGGATGTTGCGGACAATTGCTATTGTCTTTGATTTCTAATTTCCCTAAATTCTCTAAACTCTCTAAATTCTCTATTTCTCTCTCACCACCTGAAATTTTGTCAGAGAGGGTCAGATGCAACGCTCGGCAAAAATGGCGACGATGGGCTGTACCCAAGTTTGTTGTTAGAAGGGGGTAGATGTGGTGTCAAGTCGAAATTGACACGGATGGGACATACTTGGCGTATTTCCCATTCGTGGCAATGAGCTTGGCACCGCAGATGCCCCCTTATCACAACAAACTATGCGTTGATCATCATCGGCATGAGCAACATCAACACCTCGCCTGCGTGCTTGTCATCGTATACAGGCTTGAAGACACCTGCGCGTGTTGAGTCGGCAAGCTCAATCATAACGGTGGGGGTATCGATGTTGTTGAGAATCTCAACGAGGAATGTCGACTTGAAGCCGATAGTCACGGGGTTGCCCTCGTAGCTGCAAGAGATAGTCTCGTTTGCAGATACCGAGAAGTCGATATCCTGTGCTGCGAGAGAGATGCGGTTTGAGGCGATGTCCATGCGGATGAGGTTTGTTGTGGGGTTCGAACATACCGCCACGCGCTTGATACCGTTTACGAGTGACACGCGGTCCACGAGCACCTTGTTGGGGTTTGCAGAGGGGATAACGGCGTTGTAGTTGGGGTAGTTACCCTCAATGAGGCGGCACACGAGCTTGTGGTTCTTGAGCTCGAATGTAACATTCTTAGCGTCGAACATCACGCGGATGGGCTCCTCCTCCTTGAGCAATACACCCTTGAGAAGGTTTGCGGGCTTCTTGGGAAGGATGAACGAAGCGTTGAAGTCTACATCGGGGCACTCAACCATTGAGCGCACAAGCTTGTGGGCATCTGTAGCCACGAAGGTGAGCTTACCCTGCTCGAAGTTGAAGTATACACCGTTCATCACGGGGCGGAGCTCGTCGTCAGCCGTAGCGAAGATTGTCTTGTTGATGCCTGCGATGAGCATATCGACATCGAGGAGGATATCCTTGTGCTCGGGGCCTATTGCGGGCATTGCGGGGTAGCTGACAGCGCTTGCGCCAGGGATAGAGAGTGAGCCACTTGCCCACTTAACCTTAATCTCCCAAGTAGAGTCGTTCACCTCGAACTCGAGGGGCATCTCGGGGAACTCCTTGAGTGAGTCGAGCATAAGCTTTGCAGGTGCAGCGATGACACCCTCCTGCTCTACGCTATCCACCTTGAGGTGACCGATGATAGTTGTCTCGAGGTCAGATGTTGTAACGGTGAGATCCTCGCCCTTAAGCTCCATGAGGAAGTAGTCGAGGATGGGGAGTGTGTTCTTGTTACTGATAACCTTACCTGTTGTTGCGAGTAGCGACAACAACGCTGAGCTTGATACTGTAAATTTCATAGTGTTAGTATATTTTTATTTAATCAATTTATTCTAAATTCTTTGCGTTAATTAGTCGATAAGATGCCGCAGATGACCGCTTATCACAACGAAGCAAGCTTATCGAGTGCCATCTCAATCATACGGCGCACAAAGGGTTTGTAGTCGGTGCAGGCGTTCTTCGCTACGCGCTGCGCGATGATTGTGCAGATGGTTGCTGCGCGGTGGCCCATGAGCGCTGCAAGACCCGCAAGTGCCGAGCCCTCCATCTCGAAGTTTGTGATGCGGCGCTCACCGAAGCGGAACGACTCAATCTTCTCGTTGAGCTTGAGGTCGTGTGGCTGAAGGCGCACCCAGCGGCCCTGTGGCGCATAGAAGCCTGGCGCTGCGATGGCGATACCCTCGCGTGTGGAGTCCTTGAATAGCTCGCAAAGCTCCTTGTGGGCATCCGCGAAGTAGGGGGCGGGGAGCTTCTTATCCCATGCGGTATGCTCTACGAATGCCTCCTCGAGCGCAAGGTCGCAGACCTCGTCGCGGCCAGCATAGTACGACAGAAGACCATCGAAGCCGAGCGATGTGCGGGCAAAAATCACCTCTCCAACCTCTATATCCTGCTGTATAGCGCCCGAAGTACCGAGGCGCACAAGTGTCAGCTGACGGAACTCCTCCTTTACCTGACGCGTTTCGAAGTCGATATTTGCCAATGCATCGAGCTCCGTAACGCAGATATCGATATTACCGATGCCGATACCCGTTGACATTACTGTCATACGCTTACCCTTGTAAGTTCCCGTCACTGTAAGGAACTCACGATTTGCCACCTCACACTCCTTCTCGTCGAAATAGTCGGCAATCATCGCCACGCGGCCAGGATCACCCACAAGGATAACGATATCGGCCAATTGTTCGGGCTTAAGATGAAGATGGAAAATCGAGCCATCTCCGTTGATAATCAGCTCAGAAGAGGGTATCGTTCTCATATCTCAAAATAATTTATACACAATTTATTTTTAATATTCGCGTAAAATTAATAATTTTGTAGGAAATAGCAAAATCTTTGAACGATTTTTTGAGTTAAGACAAATATATTTTAACCATATGACTCTGATTAAATCCATATCTGGTATTCGTGGCACAATCGGTGGCCGCCCCGCCGACAACCTCACACCCATTGACATCGTAAAGTTTACAACAGCATACTCACGCCTTATCAAAGATAAGAACCCCGATAAGCGCATCACAATCGTCGTGGGCCGCGATGCCCGCATCTCGGGCTCAATGGTCGACTCGCTGGTCGAGGGTACGCTGCTCGGCTGCGGTGTCGATGTCATCAATGTAGGCCTCTGCACAACGCCCGGCACGGAGATGACCGTAATCACCTATAAGGCCGATGGCGGCATCATCATCACCGCGTCACACAACCCCCGTCAGTGGAACGCCCTCAAGCTCCTCAACGAGCGCGGCGAGTTCCTCGATGATGCCGAGGGTAAGGAGGTGCTCGCAATGGCCGAGGAGATGGCGTGGGACTACCCCACCATCGACCACATCGGCAAGGTCATCCGCCGCGAGGATTTCAATACAAGACACATTGAGCAGGTCCTGGCGTTACCGCTTGTGAATGTCGAGGCCGTGCGCCAGCGCAAGTTCAAGGTTGTGGTAGATGCCGTAAACTCTGTTGGTGGCATTGTCATCCCCGCACTTTTGAAGGAGCTGGGCTGCGAGGTCGTGGAGCTTAACTGCGACCCCACAGGCGAATTCGCACACAACCCCGAGCCACTACCCGAGAACCTCACCGAAATCTCGGAGGTTATACGCAAAGAGGGTGCCGACCTCGGTATCGTCGTAGACCCCGATGTAGACCGTCTGGCTTTCGTGATGGAGAATGGCGAGATGTTTGTTGAGGAGTACACGCTGGTTGCTGTGGCGGACTATGTATTGAAGCACACGAAGGGTAACACCGTCTCTAATTTGTCATCGTCGCGCGCACTTAGCGATGTGACCTCACGCTACGAGGGTTGCACCTATGCCGCTGCTGCCGTGGGCGAGGTTAACGTGGTCAAAAAAATGAAGGAGACGGGAGCCGTGATTGGTGGCGAGGGCAATGGTGGCGTCATCTACCCCGAGTTGCACTACGGCCGCGATGCGCTGGTTGGCGTTGCTCTCTTTTTGACCTATTTCGCAGGCCTCAATATGACTATGTCGGAGTTGCGTAAGACATACCCTGCGTACTTCGCTTCGAAGAACAAGATTGAGCTTACGCCCGAGATTAATGTAGACCTCATTCTCGAAACCATAAAGAGCAGATACTCAAACGAAAAGGTCAACGATATTGACGGTGTGAAGATTGACTTTGCCGAGAACTGGGTACACCTTCGCAAGTCGAACACCGAGCCCATCATCCGCGTCTATACCGAGGCTAAGACTATGGCCGAAGCGGATGCCCTGGCGAAGCGTTTTATTTCCGAAATAGAACAAATCTGCAAAGCATAAGCAAAGCATAAATACATATATTAATATACTAAAACCTACCATTATGAAACTTGCAAACGACTACATCAAGCAGAATCGCGAGCGCTTCTTGGAGGAGCTCTTCGACCTTCTTCGCATACCCTCAATCAGCGCCCAGCCATCACTCCACAAGCAGGACATGGTACGCTGCGCAGAGTGGCTCGCAGCATCGCTCGTTAAGGCGGGTGCCGACCGCGCCGAGGTGATGCCAACAGAGGGCAACCCCGTGGTATATGCCGAGAAGATTATCGACCCCAAGGCAAAGACTGTCCTTGTGTATGGTCACTACGATGTTATGCCCGAGGACCCCATGGATGAGTGGAAGACCAACCCATTCGAGCCAGAGATTAAGGATGGCCGCATCTGGTGCCGTGGCGCTGATGACGACAAGGGTCAGCTCTTCATGCACGCCAAGGCTTTCGAGGCTATGGTAGCAACCGACACCCTCCCCTGCAACGTTAAGTTCATGCTCGAGGGCGAGGAGGAGATTGGCTCACCCAGCCTCTACAAATTCTGCGCTGACAACAAGAAGATGCTCAAGGCCGACATCATCCTCGTATCTGACACCTCTATGTTGGGTCTCGACTGCCCCACTATCACTGCGGGCTTGCGTGGCTTGACATATATGCAGGTGGAGGTTACTGGTCCCGATAAGGATTTGCACTCTGGTTTGTTCGGTGGCGCTGTTGCCAACCCCGCAAATGTGCTTGCAAAGCTCGTGGCATCGCTCACTGACGAGTTCGGTCGCGTTACCATCCCTGGCTTCTACGACGATGTGCGCATCCTCACCGACGCCGAGCGTAAGGCTATGAACAAGGCTCCATTCTCACTCGAGGAGTACAAGAAGGCTCTCGACCTCGGCGACGTGGCGGGCGAGATTGACTACACAACATTGGAGCGCACAGGTATCCGTCCATCACTCGACGTAAACGGCATCTGGAGCGGCTACACCGGCGAGGGTACAAAGACCGTAATCCCCTCAAAGGCATACGCAAAGATCTCTATGCGTCTTGTGCCTAACCAGGACTTCAAGAAGATTGCCAAGCTCTTCGAGAAGCACTTCCGCCGCATCGCACCAAAGAGCGTGAAGGTTAAGGTTGAGTTCTTGCATGGTGGTGCTCCCTACGTATCACCCACAGACCTTCCAGCATACAAGGCTGCAGAGAAGGCCGTAGAGACAACCTTCGGCATCACACCACTCCCATTCTACTCTGGTGGTTCTATTCCAATCATCTCGGGCTTCGAGAACATCCTCGGCATCAAGTCTATCTTGTTGGGCTTCGGCCTCTCGAAGGATGCCATCCACTCTCCTAACGAGAGCTATGGCCTCGACCAGTTCGACAAGGGCTTGGAGACTATTCCATACTTCTACAAATATTTTGCAGAGGAGAAGTAACAATAACTTCTAATTGAGATAATGCCCCTAAAGTCTGATTTTAGGGGCATTATTCAAATAACCCACTACACCATGAAACGACTACTAACAACTATATTTACACTTGCTCTGCTGGGCTGCGCGCAGACAAAGGAGGTTAAGGAGGAGTTTTATACTCAGCATGTCACATTCCCCGAGGGTGCTACCGCAGAGGAGAAGATTGACATGGCGGCGCGCGTTGTGCCATCCGATAAGCAGCTCGCATGGCAGCAGCTCGAACTTACGGCCTTCATCCACTTCGGCATCAACACCTTCACCGACAGCGAGTGGGGAAGCGGCACGGAGGACCCCGCGATGTTCAACCCCACGGCGCTGGATTGCGAGCAGTGGGTACTCACGCTCAAAAAGGGTGGCTTCAAGATGGTGATACTCACCGCCAAGCACCACGATGGCTTCTGCCTGTGGCCCACCGCAACTACCGACCACAGCGTTGTAAACTCACCATGGCGCGAGGGTAAGGGCGATGTTGTGCGCGAGCTTAGCGAGGCCTGCCGCAAGCACGACATGAAGTTCGGCTTCTACCTCTCACCCTGGGACCGCCACGCCCCAACATATGGCGACTCACCCGCCTACAACGCATACTTCATCGCACAGCTCACGGAGCTGCTCACCAACTACGGCAAGGTTGACGAGGTGTGGTTCGATGGCGCATGTGGCGAGGGTCCTAATGGCAAGCGTCAGGAGTACGACTGGGAGAGCATCCTCGCTACGGTTAACACCTTGCAGCCCAATGCCGTTACGGCAATCATGGGCGACGATGTCCGCTGGGTAGGCAACGAGGGTGGCCGCGGCAGAGAGACCGAGTGGAGCGCAACGCCCTACACTCCCCTGTCGCACAAGGGAGGCCCCGAGGCAAACGAGGCACTCGGCCTCGGCGAGATGACCCCCGACCTGGGTAGCCGAGAGCTTGTTGCAAGGGCAGAGGGTGTATATTGGTACCCCTCGGAGGTTGATGTATCCATCCGCCCAGGATGGTTCTACCACACCTATGAGGATGACAAGGTGCGCTCATTGAAGAACCTCGTGGAGATATACTACACCTCTGTTGGTCGCAACTCGGTGTTGTTGCTCAACATCCCTCCCGACAGGCGCGGTCTTATCCACGAGATTGACGCCGAGCGCATTGAGGCACTTGGCAACTACATCGCCGAGAACTTCACCGAGAGCAAGATTGCTGACGAGGTGAGCACATGGAGTGCCGAGGCGGGCGAGAGCCGTGAATATGAGGTTAAGGCGGGCGAGAGAGTGAATACGGTGCTCCTACAGGAGGATATACGCCGTGGCCAGCGCGTGGAGCGCTTCACCGTGGAGGCCTATGTCGATGGTGCGTGGAGCACAGTCGCCGAGGGCACAACTATAGGATATAAGAGGATGCTGAGGTTTGAGGAGTGTGCTGCGGAGCGCATCCGTGTAACGATTGACGAGTGTCGCGACACGGCCAACATCTCGAACGTAGCCCTCTTCTGCGCCACAGAAATTGAGGAGTAAGTTAGGCAATCTCACAACTTGAAGGCACACTACCAGCCCGATAGAGTTTTGTGTCAGAGTGGCGCTAATTTGCCGCCGATAAAGAGAAAGAGCGGATGGGATATACTAAGCGTATTTCCCATTCGCTCTTTGGATTGAGGTGGCGAAGTAGCGCCACTATCACGCAAAACTATCGGCGCTGGCGGCGCTGCTCACGATTAAGCTGCTCCTGCTGCTGACGCAATGCCTCCTCGTAACGCTCCTGGAACTTCGACTTCTTGCGGGGCTTCGCGGCATTTGCCAAGAGACGCTCACGCACCTTGTCGTCGTTAACCGAGCGACGGATAGCAAACATGATAAGCATTGTGAGAATCTGCGACACGAAGTAGTAGTAGCAGAGACCTGATGCGTAGCTATTCATGAAGCAGAGCATCGAGAATGGCATGAAGTAGACCATCATAAACTTCATCATGCCCGCGCCTGGCTGACCCGCTGTTGTTGCAGACTGCTGCTTGTATGTAATGAACGAGTAGCCGAAGAGCGACAAGGCCATAAGAAGCGCGAAGAGGCTCACATGGTCACCATAGAAGGGGATGTTGAAGCCAAAATCCAACACGCTATCGTATGCCGAGAGGTCGTCAGTCCAGAGGAAGCCCTGGCCACGCAACTCGATACTTGCGGGGAAGAAGCGGAACATAGCCCAGAGGATAGGCATCTGGATGAGCAATGGCAAGCAACCACCCATGGGGCTGATGCCCGCCTTGCGGTAGAGCTCCATTGTCGCCTGCTGCTTCTTCATGGCATCGTCGGGGTTGGGATACTTCTTGTTTATCTCCTCGAGCTCGGGGCGCACAGCACGCATCTTGGCTGTAGACATATAGCTCTTGTATGTCAAAGGCAAGATGATGAGCTTCACCATGATGGTGAGAATGAGGATGATAATACCGAAGTTCAAGCCATAGCTCTTCAACCACTGGAATACGGGGATGGTGAGGAAGCGGTTAATCCAACCGATAATCCAACCACCCATGGGGATGGTCTCCTCGAGGTGTGTCTCCCTGCCTGCGAACTCCACATCCTTCATCACTGTGAAGTCGTTAGGACCATAGTAGAATGCGAAGTCGTAACGCTCCTGGTCTGCAGTGAAGGGGATGGTGATATCGGCGTTGAACGCCTTTACGAAGTCCTTACCATTTCGCTCCGATGTCTTGAAGCTGAGTGAACCGTGAATAGGCTCCTTGGCGATGAGCGCAGACGAGAAGTACTGCTGCTTGAATGCCACCCAGTCGAGGTTGCGGAGCTTCTCCTTGCCACCGTCAGCATCAATCTCGTCGACATTCTCATCCTTATTCTCGCAGTAGGCGATGGTCGTAGCCATGTTCTCCGTCTCGAAGTTACGCTCGTTCTTGACGCTCTTATTGCTCCAGTTAAGGGCAATCTTATCCTCGTTCGCGAGCCACTTATCGAGGCCCTGCTGATTGAGCGTGAAGTCAACGAGGTAGTCGCGGCTTGCATCACCCGTGTTGTGCAAGGTGTAGACATACTCAACATATGACTCGGGGTCGAGCTGCAACTTCATAGCCACACGGCAGCCATCCTCGAGAGTCTCTACCGTAGGTGTGAAGTAGTAGTCGCCACTCTTGAGGCTCTTCGTGCTACCCTCGTGCTTAAGCTTGAGGTTGAAGGCTGCAGTGCCAGGAACCATCATCTTCACACGCTCGGTGCGCTCACCCTCGGCATACTTGAAGTGCTTCTTAAGCTCTACATCCGAGATGATACCGCCCTTGTTATCGAACGTAACGGCGATATAGTCATTCTCACAGGTGAAGGGTGCAGACTCACCCTCCAACGATGCGAGGAGTGTTGCACCATGCAAATTCAATCTTTCGAGCTCGGCCTTTGCGGCATTGATAGAGTCGCGCTCTGCCCTCATCTCTGCGGTCATAGCATCCTCCATAGCCTTGATTTCGGCATTCTTTGCCTCCTCTGCGGCTCTCTTTGCCTCCTGCGCCTGCTCATACTTAGCCTGCTGCTCGGCCTGCTTCTCACTCACATTGACCTGATAGATGCCAAAACCTACAAAGAGGACAACCATCAGGGCAATTCCAATAATCGTATTCTTATTCATCTCAAATCCCCCGTAGGGGTGCAATTTAGTTTTTTCGTCTTCTATTAACGATATACATTATAATATATTATTCCGCACTCGACTACTGCTCGTCACGATACTTGAGAGCCTCCTCAACGAAGCGTACGAACAATGGGTGAGGATTTGCCGCTGTAGAGTGGTACTCGGGGTGGTACTGCGCACCCACGAACCAACGGTGTGTAGGAATCTCCACAACCTCAACCAAGCCTGTGTCGGGGTTGAGCCCCGTAGCCTTCATGCCCGCAGCCTCGAAGTCTGCCAAGAAGTGGCTGTTGAACTCATAGCGGTGGCGGTGACGCTCAACGATGTTCTCCTGGCCATATGCCTCACGAACGCGTGAGCCCTCTGCCAAGTGACATGGGTAGCCACCAAGACGCATAGTACCGCCCTTTGCAGTAACCTTCTTCTGCTCCTCCATAAGGTCGATAACAGCGTGCTTTGTCTGCTCCATCTCGCTTGAGTTGGCATCGCTCCAGCCAAGGACATTGCGCGCGAACTCGATAACGGCGCACTGCATACCAAGGCAGATACCGAAGAATGGAACATTATTCTCGCGAGCATAGCGCACAGCGACCAACTTACCCTCGATACCGCGATTACCGAAGCCTGGGGCAACCATGATAGCCGACATCTTGCCGAGGTTCTCCTTAACGTTGTCGATAGTGAGGCGCTCAGAGTTAACATAGTGCAACTTAACCTTTACACCATGCACCGCACCTGCGTGGATGAACGACTCGCTGATTGATTTGTATGCATCGGGAAGCTCGGTATACTTACCCACCAAAGCGATGTCCACAACGCTCTTTGGGTTCTTGATACGCTCCACGAATGCCTCCCACTCTGTAAGGTCGGGCTCCTGATCTGCCTCCAAGCCGAGCTTCTCCAAGAGTACGCCATCGAGGTTCTGCTTGTGCATGCGCAAGGGCACCTCGTAGATTGTGGGCACGTCGATAGACTGAACAACAGCCTCGGGAGTAACATTGCAGAACAACGCAACCTTACGGCGCAAATCCTGGCTCAAATCGTGCTCCGAGCGGAGTACGAGAACATCGGGCTGCAAACCGTATGAAAGAAGCTCCTTAACAGAGTGCTGTGTGGGCTTTGTCTTAAGCTCACCCGATGCCGCCATGTAGGGGATGAGTGTGAGGTGTACCAAAACGGTGTTCTGGTAGCCGAGCTGGTAGCGCAACTGACGCACTGACTCGATGAATGGCAAAGACTCGATGTCGCCTACAGTACCACCAATCTCGGTGATGATGACATCATACTTCTTTGTAGCGCCCAACAACTGCACACGACGCTTAATCTCGTCGGTGATGTGGGGGATAACCTGCACGGTCTTACCCAGGAACTCACCGCTACGCTCCTTCTCGATAACGCACTGGTAGATCTTACCTGTTGTAACGTTGTTGTTCTTTGTTGTCTGGATAGATGTAAAACGCTCGTAGTGACCCAAGTCGAGGTCTGTCTCTGTGCCATCCTCTGTTACATAACACTCGCCGTGCTCATAGGGGTTGAGCGTACCGGGGTCTACGTTGATATAGGGGTCGAGCTTCTGGATGGTTACAGAATAACCTCTCGCCTGCAAGAGGCGTGCGATAGATGCCGAGATGATACCCTTACCAAGTGACGATGCAACACCACCGGTAACGAAAATGTACTTTGGTTTAGATAGTTTCATAACCTTGAATTTTTGTGAGCCCGCGCCCGCCAATCTCTCAACAGGCACATGCTCTATATCCTCATTAAATTACAATTATTTTCTACGTCTGTTTGCTGTTTACAGTTTACAGCTTTCAGTTTGCAGCTTGCCGTTTACTATTTTGCCTCCTGCTCGTCGATAAGGCGCACCTTCTCGATAAGCTCTGCCATGTCGCGCTTCGAGCGTGCAATCTTCTCGCGCACATCCGAAATCAACGCCTCGGCATTCTTCGACTTCGAGAAGAAGCCGATGTTGTTCTCCAACAAGGCAATGTCCTGCTCCATCTGCTTAATCTTGTTGTAGAGGCGCTCACGCTCCGAGCGAAGCTGGTTGCCACCCTTCATGCTCGACACACGCTCCTTGAAGCGGTTCATAGAGCGGTCGCGCTCCGAAGAGCGGAGTGTGGCAAACATACCATCCACAACAGCCTTGTACTCCTTCTGCAAGGCATCCTTGAGCTTGATGGGCACAAAGCCAATCTGGCTCCAGCGGCGCTGGAACTCCTTGACCATCTCGAAGCCACCCGCCTTGACGTCTGCCGCCTTCATCTCCTCGATAAGGGCGCGCTTGAGTTTGAGGTTCTCCTCGTGCTCCGAGTCCACAGATGAAAAGTGTGCCGACTTACGCTCGAAGAACTTGTCGCACGCAGCACGGAAGCGCTTCCAGATAGCATCCGAATGGCGGCGTGCCACGGGACCCACCTGCTTCCAGCGTGCCTGAAGTGCGATGAGCTCATCTGTTGCGTGCTTCCAGTCCTCCGATACGGCCAATGCCTCAGCCTCGGCGCAGAGCTCCTGCTTCAATGCGAGGTTGTGCTCCATCTCGTTCTTCACGCCAGCGTAGAAGTTACGCTTGAGCTCGAAGAACTTGTCGCAGGCGTTGCGGAAACGCTCATAGATGCGGTTGTTATCCTTCTTGGGCGCGAAGCCAATGGTCTTCCACACCTTCTGTATCTCGAGCAACTCCTCCGATGCCTTATTCCAATCCTTGCGTGTGAGCGTCTCACGAGTGAGCAACGCCTCGGTCTTCTCGCACAACTCCTGCTTCAGAGCGAGGTTCTTCAACTGCTCCGACTTCAAGCTCTCGAAGTGCTCCTGATGGCGCTTGTTGATACGGCTCGACGCCTCCTTGAAGCGCTCCCACAACGACTCCTTGAACTCGATAGCCACGGGACCTGTCTCGCGCCACTCGTCGTGCAGCTTCTGCAACTTGCGGAAGGCCTCGACAATCTGCGACTCGAGAGCCAACTCCTCAGCCTGCTCACACAATGCGAGCTTCGCCTCGTAGTTCTTCTTGAGGTCGAGGTCGCGCAACTCACGATTAATCTTGATGTAGTTGTAGAAGTTCTCAACATGGAGGTTGTAGGTCTCCCACACATCCTTCACATTCTGCTGGGGCACAAGACCCGCCTCCTTCCAACGCTGCTGCAACTCCCTGAAGCGTGCAAACGTGGTATTGATGTTCTCCTCGGAGTTAATCAGCTCCTTCAATTCGTCGATGATAGCGAGCTTGATTTTGAGGTTCTCCTCCTTGTTTGCCTCGAGCATGGCGATGTGCTTGTCGCGCTCGTTGCGGTACACAGCGAAGAGCTCCTTAAAGCGCACCTCATCCTCATCTACCGAGGGAGTGAACGCTGCCTCATCGCCACCAGCCTCAACAAAGGCGCGCTTCTCAGCCTCAACCTTTGCGCGGTGCTGCTTGTAGAGTGCTATCTTAATGGCCTCAACAACCGGACGCAATGTCTGCACCGGCTCCGACTCAATCTTGGCAGCGAACAACGCAACAAGCTCCTTCTCGCTCAAGCCCGAGATGTCGTCACCCGCTGCGGGAGCCTCCTCCTCTTCGGTTGTAGCCTCACCCATGTCGAGTCCCGCCTCATCGGCAGCAAGCGCCGCCTCCTCATCGGCAAAGGTCTCGCTCATGCTCACTTGCGCGGCATCAGCATCGGGTGCAAGAGTTGTTGTCTGAACATCGGTAGTCGTCTGCGCATCTTCGGCAATAGTGCCGACAGGCCCCTCGGGAGCCGTAAGGTTGATTTTCTCGGTAGCCATCGTAGTCTTAGGTTTTAATGATTTTAAATGCACGCGGCGCGCACATTATTCGTGCAAAGATAACAAATCTTTTTCAAAGAAAAAAGCATACCCCCACTATTTTTTGTCGCCCTTCTCCCACCGCTACCATCGCAATGCGCTATACTGACCACATATTAAACCATATATCGCATCGCAATATAACCACTTAGCCAATCTCAAAAGCCATAAAAAACAAGGCGATTTCCGAGCCGAAAAATTGAGGTAAAAAAAATCTATATTATTTATTGGAAAGTCGTCGCAAAATTCTTATCTTTGTTGAGATTTTCAAGGCACACCTCTTTTCGTGCCATTCACATTTGGATACATTAACAACAAAAACATATTAAAGCTATGGTAATTCTAGTTCTCAATTGCGGTAGTTCATCGATTAAGTACCAGGTACTCGATGTAATGGAGCAGTCACAGACTCTCTTGGCTAAAGGTCTTGTAGAGCGTATCGGTTTGGCAGAGGGTGACCTCACACACAAGCCACAGGGTAAGGATAAGTTCGAGCTTCACTGCCCCATTCCTGACCACACAACAGGTATCCGCCTCGTTCTCGACGCATTGACAAACCCCGAGCACGGCGTAATCAAGTCTCTCGACGAGCTTAAGGCTGCTGGTCACCGCGTAGCACACGGTGGTGAGTTCTTCACTGACAGCTGCTTGGTAGACGATGAGGTTAAGGCAAAGATTGAGTCATTGTACTCTATCGCGCCCTTGCACAACCCCGCAAACCTTGAGGGTATCCTCTCAATGGAGAAGGTTCTTCCCGGCATCAAGCAGGTTGCTGTGTTCGACACATCGTTCCACCACACTATCCCCGCTATCAACTACTTGTACGCTATTCCTTATGAGTACTACGAGAAGTATCGCGTTCGTAAGTATGGTTTCCACGGCACAAGCCACAAGTTCGTTGCTCGCGTAGGTGCTGAGATGTTCGGCCTCGACTTCGAGAACTCAAAGATCGTTACTTGCCACATCGGTAATGGTGCATCTGTAACTGCTATCAAGAATGGCAAGTCATTCGATACATCAATGGGCTTCTCACCCCTCGATGGTCTTGTGATGGGTACACGCGCAGGTTCTATGGACGTTAGCGCTGCTACATATGTTGCACAGAAGGAGGGCATGACTTTGGCAGAGCTCGACAACATGCTCAACAAGAAGTCAGGTGTTCAGGGTCTTACAGGCATCTCAAGCGATATGCGTGATATCGACGCTGCATACGACCAGGGCAACGAGCGCGCTATCATCGCTCGCGACATGTATGGCAACCGCATCAAGAAGTTCGTAGGTGAGTACGCTGCCGAGATGGGTGGTGTAGACCTCGTAATCTTCACTGGTGGTGTTGGTGAGAACTCACCCGAGGTTCGTGAGTACGTTCTCCAGAACATGGAGTTCATGGGTCTCGAGTTTGACGCTGTACGCAACCGTGGCAAGCGTGGTACTGACTACGAGATTTCAAAGGAGGGTTCACGCGTTAAGGCTGCCGTAATCTGCACAGATGAGGAGTTGGTTATCGCAAAGGATACATTCCGCCTTGTAAAATAATTTGCGACATTAATTAGACATTAAACATAAACAAAATAAAAATCTAAAACTATGATTAAGCATTTGGATGAGCTCGTTGCTGCAGCTGTGGCACGTGGTAAGAAGAAGATGATTGTTGCATACGGTCAGGATACACACTCTATCGGTGCTACCGATATGGCTATCAAGGCTGGTTTGGCAGAGGTAACTTTGGTTGGTGACCCCGAGGAGATCAAGAAGTCTTGCGAGGCTGAGGGCGTAGATATCAACCAGTACACCATCATCCCCGAGAGCGAGGACGTAAAGGCTGTTGAGATTGCAGTTAAGGCTGTTCACAACGGTGAGTACGACGTTTTGATGAAGGGTGTTGTACCTACTGACAAGTACATGCGCGGTATCTTGAACAAGGAGTGGGGTTTGTTGCCCGCAGGCACTGTTTTGAGCCACGTTACAGTATTGGAGGTTCCCGCATACCACAAGCTTTTGGTTGTCAGCGACGTAGCAGTTCTTCCTTGCCCCAACCTCGAGCAGAAGAAGCAGATTGCAAAGTACCTCATTCAGACTGCAAACAACCTCGGTATCGAGCAGCCTAAGGTAGCTTTGTTGGCACCCAGCGAGCAGTTGCTTCCTAAGGTAGTTAGCTCAGTAGAGGCTAAGGAGCTCTCTGACCTCGGTCAGGCAGGTGAGCTTGGCAACGCTTTGTTCCAGGGTCCTTTGGCACTCGACGTAGCTATCGACGAGGAGTCAGTTAAGATTAAGAAGCTTACAGGTCCCGTTGCAGGTGACGCAGACTGTATGTTGTTCCCCAACCTCGAGTCTGGTAACGTATTCTTCAAGGCTTGCTCTAAGTTTGGTGGTGCTGAGCTCGCAGCTATGGTTGCAGGTCCTACAGCTCCTTGCGTATTGACATCACGTGGTGACTCAACTAAGACTAAGCTCTACTCTATCGCTTTGGCTTGCTTGTCAGCAAAATAGTTTTAATTAATAAACCGAATTAACACTAATTATGGCATACAAAATTCTAACCATCAATCCTGGTTCAACATCTACCAAGGTAGCGTTGTTCCACGATATGGAGCAGGTGCAGACCGTAAAGTTGAGCCACTCAGCTGAGGAGATCGCACGCTTCGAGAGTGTTGCAGATCAGCTCGACTGGCGTTTGGAGATTATCCTTGAGGCTCTCAAGAACGATGGCATCAAGATTGAGGAGCTCGACGCAGTTATCGGCCGTGGTGGTCTTATGCGCCCTATCGAGGGTGGTGTATACCGCGTAGGCGAGGCTATGATGGCAGACCTCAAGGCTCCTAAGCGTCAGCACGCCAGCAATCTTGGTGCTCTCATCGCACGCCGCATCGCAGATGTAGCAGGTGTTGAGGCATACATCGCTGACCCCGTTGTTGTTGACGAGCTTCAGGATATGGCTCGCGTGAGCGGTCTTAAGGAGTGCCCACGTCGCTCTATCTTCCACGCTTTGAACCAGAAGGCTATCGCACGCCGTTACGCTAAGGAGGTAGGTCGTCCTTATGAGGATCTCAACCTCGTAGTTGTACACATGGGTGGCGGTATCTCTGTATCGGCACACTGCAAGGGTCGCGTAATCGACACCAACAACGCTTTGGATGGTGACGGTCCTATCGCTCCCGAGCGCGCAGGTACTTTGCCCGCAGGCGACTTGGTTGACCTCTGCTTCTCAGGCAAGTACGAGAAGGGCGAGATTAAGAAGCTCTTGGCAGGTAAGGGTGGCTTGGTTGACCACGTAAACTGCAACAACGTTCAGGAGTTGAACGAGGTACGCGCAGCAGGTGGCGACCAGGAGGCACGCTTCATGCTCGACACTATGGCATACTCTGTAGCAAAGTTCATCGGCGAGATGGCAGTGGTATTGAAGGGTCAGGTTGACGCTATCCTTCTTACTGGTGGTATCGCATGGAACAACTGCGTAAACGATGTTATCATCGACTACTGTAAGTTCCTTGCACCTATCAAGATCTACCCTGGCGAGAACGAGCTCGAGTCATTGGCAGAGAACGCACTTCGCGTATTGAAGGGCGAGACAGTAGCAAAGGAGTACTAATTTATCTTAATAAGGTATCATCTGCGGCATCTTACTTGCTTGCAAATTCCTCATTTACGCCAAGTAAACTGCGGACTTGCTTCACTGCGATAAGCTGCCACATCTAATACCTTCTAAAGATAAATGACATTGCGCTAATTTATTATAGATGCGATGAACATTTTGATTATCAACGGTGCGAACCTCAACCTATTGGGGCGTCGCCAACCCGAGATATACGGACGTGAGAGCTTCGAGGACTACCTCGGAGCTCTTCGCGCACGTTACTCGGCACATACCATCGACTACTACCAGTCGAATATCGAGGGCGAGATTGTAAACCGACTCCAGGAGGCAGATGGCCACTACGACGGCATCATCCTCAATGCAGGTGGCTATACCCACACCTCGGTGGTTATTCGCGATGCTATCGCGGCAATCTCAGTACCCGTTGTCGAGGTGCACATCTCCTCAATCCTTGCGCGCGAGGAGTTCCGCCATGTGTCGCTCATTGCTCCCGTAGCCAAGGGCTCGATTATGGGCTTCGGCATGGAGTCCTATCGCTTGGCTGTGGAGCATATCATTGGTTAAGGCACGATGGCAGAGTCGAAGTTGGAACATAAGGTGGCAAAGGGCGTGGCGTGGAGTTTCACGGAGAAGCTCCTCTCTATGGTTGTGCAGATGGTGGTGAGCATCGTCGTGGCACGACAGCTTGCCCCCGCCGACTTTGGCGTCATGGCCATCATGACCTTCTTTACCTCGGTGGCATTGGCTATTGTCGACAGCGGCTTTTCGCAGACGCTCATCCGCAAAAGTAACCCCACCGACGAGGAGTACCACTCGGTACTTATATTTAATATAGTGGTGTCGCTGGTGTTGTACGGCGTGCTTACCGCCGCGGCATACCCTATTGCGGGTCTCTATGATTCGCCTGAAATCTGGACGATAGCACCCGTCCTCTTCCTGGTGCTACCCATCAACTCGCTCTGCGTGGTGCAGACGGTTATGTACACGCGCGAGTTCCGCTTCGCGCTCCTCTCGAAGATTGTATTCGTTGCCTCGCTCATAAGTGGTGCGGTGACTGTGGCTATGGCCATCATGGGTTGCGGCATCTGGAGCCTTGTGGCGCAGCGACTGCTTATGATGGGCATCAAGGCCGTTGCCTTCTGGTCTATACGCCGCTGGCGCACCTCGGCACGCTTCAGCTTCGAGGCAATCAAGGCCATGGCACCCTTTAGCCTACGCCTTCTCGCTACCGACCTTATCGCGTCTATATATAATAATGTGGCACAGCTCTTCATCGGCAAGATGCACACCACATCAACACTCGGCTACTACTCTCAGGCACAGAAACTTAAGGACCTTCCCGTTACATCTACGGTGCAGGCTGTGCAGGGTGTCACCTACCCCGCTCTCTCGAAGATTAAGGATGATGCAACGAAATTTGCCGAGGGTTTTCTGCGCATTGAGCGACTACTGGGCTTCATACTCTTTCCCGTGATGCTCGGCTTTGTGGCTATTGCCTCGGATATGTTTATGCTGCTTTTGGGCGAGAAGTGGATGCCCACGGTGCCCTATTTTGAGATTTTGGCGCTCTCGGGTCTATTCTACCCCCTTGCCATCGTTTCGTATAACGTGCTGAAAACCAAGAGCGACGGTAAGGTCATCGTGCGCCTCGAGATTGTTAAGCGCGTGATTATGACTGCGGTGTTGTGCTATACCATTCCGCTGAGTGTCGAGGCTATTGCCTGGGGTATGGCGGCGATGGCAGCGGTGGAGTTCCTGCTTAATACGGGCATGGCGATGCGATATATGAATACGAATTTCGCGGCGCTACTGCGCACCATTGCCCCCTCGTTTATCGTTGCAGCGGTGATGTTTGGCGCGCTATACCTCATCGCACCACATATCGCCAACTTACATATCGCACTACGCCTCTGCTCCATGATTCTTGCGGGCGGTGCTATCTACTTTGTTTTGGCGTGGTTATTCCGTCTCCGTGCCCTACGCGAGGGCATCGCTATATTGAAGGGTATGCTCGCTAAAAGTGAGTAAAGCCCTTTAGCTCTATCTCTGCGGGCGCACCATTATCAAGCCATTGCAACTCATTACCCTCGACGATACGACCTATCGCTGTAAGTTCTGTGCCCGTTGCCGAGAGTAACATCTCTGCCACCTCGCTGAAGCGGTCGGGGTCAACGGTAAGTAATAACTCATAGTCCTCACCACCCGTTGTGGCAAAGCGGATATCGTAGTCGGTAGGCACCTTCGTCAACTCTATCTCCGCGCCTACAGCCGACTGCTCCATGATGTGCTTTATGTCCGAGGCGATGCCATCCGAGACATCCATCATGGCGTGTACCGCTTCGCACTCACCCAACACTTTACCCTCCTCGATGCGAGCTTGCGCACGACGGTGAATCTTTGCCGCCGCAGTGTTGAGGTCGCCAAACATTATGTCCACGAGGCCCTTCGACGAAGCACCAAGCTTGCCCGTAACGCAGATAAGGTCACCCACCTTGGCTGCCGAGCGACGCTTGATATTCGCCCTGGGGGCGCGACCTATGGCCACAACATTTATGCAGACCTTGTCGCGTGACGCTGTGGTGTCGCCACCCACGAGTGCCACGCCATACTTTGCGCAACCCTCGTAGAAGCCTCGCATGAAGCACTCAACCCACTCGCCCTGCGTAGCCTCCGAGAGAGACAACGACAAGAGCACCGCGGTGGGTGTAGCGCCCATCGCAGCAACATCGCTGAGGTTTACCATAAGGGATTTGTAGCCCACCTCCTCGGCCGAAGAGGCGCCACGCAGAAAGTGTACATCCTCAACAAGCATATCGGTAGAGATAACGAGGGCATCCGCACCCATATCGAGTACGGTGCAGTCGTCGCCAATAGGCTCAAAGCCGTTGTGTGGCAACGCGCCAAAGGTCTTGGCTATGTCGTCAATAAAGGAAAATTCGCTCTTTTTCATAGGGCAAAGTTACACAAAAGCGCAGATAAAAACAAATCGGAGCACCGCAAAGTACTCCGATTTGATGATATAGTAATTATAAATTAAGTTAGAGCAAAATGCGATAAACCGCACGCACAGTATAGGTGTATGTCTTATAGGGCTCAAGACAAACCACGCTATCATTCATAAAGGCTACGAGCTCAACCAAATCCTCTGCAGTCTCGTTTGATGACCAATAGTACGTCTCAACGAATGGCATACCACCATTATCTGTAAGGAGCTTGTTGTAAGCCTTTACACTCTCGCTATCGAAGTCGTGTGTGCCAGCTGATATAGCATCCCACATCCACTGCAACTCCTGTGATGATGGCATAAACCAATCAGCACCATGATCCATACACCACTTGAACGCGGGGTAGTTATTTATATCGCGAACACCGCCATCTGCCTGTGAATATCTCTCATCAAATGGATCGTATGTGTTCCACGCACCCTTACTGCTAACACAGTTGCACCATACGTTCTCTGTTGACCACTGCAAATCAGCCTCGTCCATAGAGAAGAAGTATACAAATGTATCATTACCCACGGTCTTGATGGCGTATGCTACACCCTTTGTGCCGTTGATGTCATAAATCTGACCAATCTCGTATGCAGAGGTGAAATTGGGATCGTAAGCATCGATGCTAACGGTGTTAGAGCGCACATTGTCGTAGAGGGCGTAGATGTTGTATGAGCCAGGTGTGGTTGTAGCAAACGAGCCACCCTCGATTACATCGCCCGCAGTTGTGCGAATCTCGCAAGTAGCCGTTACATCCTCCTCGCCATACATAACGGTGAATGTTGCGCAATCCTCGCCATCGGCCTGAATGCGGATCTTCGAAGCCTCGATTGTGAGGCTCTTCTGCACGGGAGCCTCAACGGCATTAGCAGTTACGATAACCTGATTAGACTTGACATCCTCATACTTAGCCTCGAAGATAAACTCGCCAGCGACATCCGAAACGAAGGTGTTACCCTCAAGTGGAGAGGCATAGTTAACGATGGTGATTGTAGACTCTGAGGTTTTATCCTCGCCATCAACCGTTACGGTGAAGGTCACGGTGTCGGCGTTGTCAGCAGTGATAACATCCTTATCGGCAGCAAGCACAACAGTGGGGCCTACGGGGTTTGTAGCCAAGACCTTAACCTCGTTAGACTTTACGCCGTTGCATACCGCAGCAAAGCGATACTCACCAGCAGCATCGGTCTTGAACGAAGCATCCGAGAGCACAGAGTTGTCATTGAGGCAGATAATCTGCACGCCGTCGGTTGTAACGACGCTATTTACGGTTACCTCGAACGACACGGTCTCGACGCCATCCGCCAAAATCTCGCTCTTGTTTGCAGAGAGAGCTACGGTGGTAGTGTCGGGGGTATCGGGGGTCTTCTCCTCGCACGCAGTGAAGCCCACTGCGAGCGAGAGAAGTGCGATTAGACTAAATAGCTTTTTCATAATCTATCGGGGTATTGGATTACTCTGCGTTAGCGAACATATCGGGTGTTACGCGAACAGCAAACTGTGTTGCAGTGTTCTCCTCGTTGATTACCTCGAAGAAGAATACATAATCCTCAGCATCTACGTTAGGGAATGATACTGTAGCGCCCTCTGCGGTCTTTGCAGCCTCGAGAGTTGAAGGCTCAACAGATGTGCGGAACATGAAGAATGCCTGAATCTGTGACCAGTCGCTTGGATCCCAGTACTTCGCAAAGTCGTAGTTGTTCCAGAGCTGTGCACCAACCTTCATATCAACAGCGTTGTCGTCAGTCTTTACGAGGAACTGGATGTCATACTTGAAGCCATTCTTAACGATTACGGGCTCCGATACCTCCAATGAAGCAACAGTGTCTGCTGAAGGCTCCTTGGTCTTGAATGGGATGGCTACATAGTTGTAGTCGTAAACGGTTGTAGGATCTGAAACCTCGGGATCCATGTAGAAGAGAACCAAGACATAGTCGGTCTTGTTCTGCAAAGGCAAGTAGTTAACAACGGTTGAAGAGCCTGTCTGACCCATGTACTCACGAATGAATGTACCGAAGTCGTAGCCCTGCTCAACACCGATGTTGTTAAGGCCGAAGTAGCTGCGCATAACGATGTTTGCCTTTGACTCCGAAGCCAAAGTCTCGTCGTAAGACTTCTTTGTCCATACGTAGTAGCCCCAGAATGACTCCTCACCCTGTGCAGGAGTTACATCCACAGAGAAGCCTGTGTGTGAAACCTGAAGGTTAGAGTATGTGAACAAAGAGTTGGGGTCTACTGCGGGTGCCTCGGGAGTAGTGAATGCGTGGCGGAAGAGCTTAATCTCCTCCTCCTGGTTGTGTACAGCCTCCCAGTTCTCGAAGTTGAAGGCTACAGCGAGGTAGTCCATCTCGGCGTTGAGACGGCAGTTGATGGTTGTTTCACCCTGTGTGATGTAATCGCCGCTATTGGGGTTCTCGATGATGTACTCGAAAATCTGGTAGTCGTCGTTGTAGATACCGAATGCATCGAGCTCCATCTTTGTGATGACACGGAAGTAGTAGCGGTTAGCCGATGTGTTGGGCTTAGCAGTTGCTACTGCAGATGTCGCAGTGATGTCCTTAACCTCGAACTCTACCTCGAACTCCTCGCCAGAAACGGGGTCCTGAGTGGGCAAAGTCTTGAGGGTGTGGCGTGCAACCTTTGAGCTGCCGTTGATAGCGAAAGCGATTGCAACATACTCTGTGTCGGGCTTAAGCTCCTTAGCCGAGAGAGTCTTCTTGCCCTTAGAGAACACGATATCCTCTGCATCGAGGAACTTGTCCATGATAGCATTGTCTGCCAAGTCCTTAATCTCAAGAGCCTTAACGATGCATGCAACATAGCGCACCTCGGTATCAGAAGGAACAACCTCAACCTCAACAGTTGTTGTGGTGGTCTTTGCGTTCTGGAAAGTGAATGTTGTTGTCTTTGTGTTGTCACCACCCAAGGTCTCGCAACCTATGGCGAAGAGTGCCACAAGAGCAACGCTCAAAACTGAAAAGAGTTTTCTCATGGTTAATTTGTTTTAGTTAGTTATTAATAATTTATCTATTTCCCTATTTTGCAATTTGCAGTGCCAAATGCACACCACCGCAAATTCGCGCAAATATAGCAATATTATTGCTAAATGCAATAACTTTTCTGCAAAACCACCATTTTAGACCCCATCATCGGGTTGTAGCGTCAAGGCAATGTAGACGGTTCACAAAAGAAGGACTCCGCCCAGCACCATCGTGCCGAGCGGAGTACGCATCAAATATTTATCCTTTTATGGTCTTTTACCAATCGATAAACTCGCCAGAGCCTCTGAACTTACCCTTGATGGCGTTGCCCATATCATCCACCGTGTCGATGGTGAAGATGTAGACGCCCTCGCTCTCCTTCTCCACCTTAACCGAGCCACGCACAAGGGGTGCAAAATTGATGTAACCCGCAGTCATATACCAGCTATTCTGCTGCATATACTGGCCACCGAGGTCCTCCGCCGAGCCAGGGATGAAGTGACCCGCAGTTGTACCGTGGGTGTAAGTGCCCTCAATGTCGCGGCTACCCGCTGCGAGCTGCAAGTCAATCTGGAACTGGTCGCCGCGCTCCTCGCCCGTCTCATAGTCCAGATACTCATACATATAGACCTGGCAGGTGTTGCAGCCGTTGTACATCAAGTCGCCAACAAAAGCACCCACAAAGACACCATCCTGAATATCGAATGTGTGGTCCTCGGTGAGGGTGCTGAGGCCGCCCGTTACGCTTGCGTTGTAGACAGGAATTACGAGCGAGCCTGTGTACTCCACGCGGTGATTCTCGCCATTTGCGAGTGCCACATTAGCCACAATCTTGCCATCCTCAACAATAACTTCGGCAGCAGCCATGGCAATCTCCTCTTGATAGTAGTTGTCGCCAACCACATAGTAGCTGTACATGTAGTTTATCATGCGGTCGCTAAGCTCGCCAGTCATCGAGAGCGTGTATGTGCCATTGGGAATTGTCGCTTCGGTATCATCCTTCGACACCACCTCCTTTGCGCAGAGGTCGAAGCTATAGTACTTGGCGCCATGCTTGAATGTGCCGTCGCTATTTAGACCCTCCTTCGACAAGACTACGCGGTAGCTATGAACGCCAGCCTCGTTGTTGCAGTGCGTAAAGACGCTACCATCGGTTGTCTTTGCCTCGAAGTTAACATCGACCTTAACATGCTGATATATCTTGAGTTCTGCCGATGCCGCACCATAATTCATGATGATAGTACCACGGCGGTCGCTTGGCTCATCGTTCTTCTTCGCCACAAACGACACCACGCCATCCTTAATCTCGATGACACTCGCCCAGTCAACATTGCTCTTTGCATCGAGCTTATACTTATCCGATGGATTGGTGATAGAGTACTCAATTTGATAAATACCCTCCTCGCTGTCGAGCCATAGGGGATTCTCCGTCACGATAACAATCTCGGGTGCATTGCCCTTATTTGGGCCCTCCACATTCTCACCGCAGGCAACAGCCGCAACTGCGATGGCAAACAACATCAAAAATCTCTTCATTACCCTAAGTTAGTTTTAAGTTTCAATACATGTGAACGCAAAAAAGTTTCGTTGCGCGCTGACAAAGATAGTAAAATATTGAAGAATACAACATTCCCACCACTAAATTTTTATTTTATACCGACAACACACCACCCCCGTAAACTACAAATCGCAACTCGTTGCAATAAAAAAAGCGACAAAACCTATAAATAATTATGCAGTTTTTGGGTTATTCGCGAAATTTTCTTAATTTTGTACTCCGATTTGCACAATATTTCAGAGAAGTATTTAGTTAGTATATGAGACATTACGATTCAAACCGAGATAGCATGAACCAGAAATCGAAGAGATTGTCGATAATTAGGAAGATTATTCGTTCAGAATATATCTCCTCACAGGAAGAGCTTATCAAGCGCCTTGAGGAGTGTGGCGTACAGATTACACAGTCGACACTCTCACGCGACTTGAAGTATATGCACGTTGCAAAGGTGCCACACAAGGAGAAGGGCTACATCTATGTATTGCCCAACAACTCGCGCGACGACCTCGTTATCTCGCCCAACATTACCGACAATATCACCGACATCGCCTTCTCGGGCAATATGTGTGTTATCAGCACCAAGCCTGGCTATGCGAGCGCCATCTCGGTGCCTATCGACAACAAGGGCATCAGCGAAATCCTGGGCACCATCGCTGGCGACAACACAATCTTGCTTATCTTGCGCGACGGCTTCGACATGGAGTCGTTGATGGAGCAGCTGTATATGCTATTCCCCTCGTTGAGAACGCTTTAAAATAAAAACAATATGATTTTGAAGCGAATCATAGCACTTGTTTCATTTACAATGTGCTTTATGACATTAGAAGCCAACGCGCAATTAGTATACGCGATTGGTGGTGGCGGACATTCTGCTGCTACAACACAACTATCTGATGTAAGATATGAGTTTATACAGGCTCCAACAAATAGTGCACAGGCGTTCCTTGTGGACAAATTTGAGGGTAGAGTTTGGAAGTTCAAACGCAAACAAAAAGAATTTAATGAGATAGAATTGGAGGGTGCAAACTTAGTTGATGCAACAAAAGTAAACTATCAACTTTATATCAGTGCTGCAGATTCAAACCAGTGTTTCTTACTGAATGTTCATACGGGAGAAATGTGGCAATACAACGCCGGAGAGAAGACTTTCAAAAAGTTAGAAATGCCCTTTTTAGCGCCAAAAGAAGAGTAATATTAAAGTTTGACACAATATTGCAACCGCCTCGGTTTGAGGTGGTTGTTTTTTTTGGGGCATATTCGGTATCACTCATTCTCCCCACAACCTAATTTCGCGGGAGAAGGTAGTAGATGCAACGCTCGGCAAAAAAAATGCGGATGGGCTGTACTATGACGTACTGCCCATTCGCATTTATTTTTGTTAGCGGCAGCAGATGCTACCTTATCACGCTAAATTATCCGAGGTATGAACGGAGTATACCGGCTCTATTCGACTGGCGGAGCTTGCGAATTGCCTTCTCCTTAATCTGACGCACACGCTCGCGTGTGAGGTCAAACTTCTCGCCAATCTCCTCGAGGGTCATCTCCGAGCAACCGATACCGAAGAAGTAGCGGATGATATCGCGCTCACGCTCGGTGAGTATCTCGAGTGCACGATCCACCTCTGTTGCGAGTGACTCGTTGATAAGGCCACGGTCGGCGTTGGGTGAGTCGGCATTTACAAGGACATCGAGGAGTGAGTTATCCTCGCCATCTGCGAATGGTGCATCCACAGAGATGTGGCGACCCGCTACGCGGAGGGTGTCGGTAACCTTCTCCTTTGGAAGCTCGAGCTCGTTAGCAAGTTCCTCGGCTGATGGGGTACGCTCGTGCTCCTGCTCGAAGCGTGCGAAGGCCTTGTTAATCTTGTTGAGTGAGCCCACCTGATTGAGGGGAAGGCGCACGATACGCGACTGCTCGGCGAGAGCCTGGAGGATAGACTGACGAATCCACCATACGGCATACGAGATAAACTTGAAGCCTCGTGTCTCATCGAACTTCTCGGCAGCCTTGATAAGGCCGAGGTTACCCTCGTTGATAAGGTCAGGAAGGCTAAGACCCTGATTCTGATACTGTTTTGCTACAGAGACTACGAAACGGAGGTTCGCCTTTGTGAGCTTCTCCAACGCCTCTTTGTCTCCCTTCTTAATTCTTTGGGCGAGTTCTACCTCCTCCTCTACGGAGATGAGTTCCTCCTTGCCGATCTCCTGAAGATACTTATCCAACGACGCACTCTCACGGTTGGTGATCGACTTGGTAATCTTTAATTGACGCATAAAAATTCTATTCTCTTTACAACTTCTATTCCAAAACTTACGCATATATACGCACGACCCCTGCGTTTTGTTTCACAAAAGGTCAAAAATATTCCACATATATGGGCGGAGTGAGGGTATTTAGGTCAAATTATCGCCTAAATATTATGTGTTTTGCAATAACTTTTGTACCTTTGCCAATTATTATATATAAAATATATAACCTATGGCACACCGCAGTGGTTTTGTAAATATCATCGGCAACCCCAACGTGGGTAAGTCAACACTGATGAATCAGCTCGTGGGCGAGAAGCTCTCGATTATAACATCCAAGGCGCAGACTACGCGCCACCGCATCATGGGCATCGTCAATGGCGACGACTTCCAGATTGTATACTCCGACACCCCAGGTATCCTGAAGCCCAACTACAAGCTCCAGGAGAAGATGATGAAGTTTGTGCGCGGCGCAATCACCGATGCCGACGTGCTCCTCTATGTCACCGACACCGTGGAGGATAGCGACCGCTCGGCAGAGATTATCGAGAAGGTGCGCCTATCGCAGATTCCTACCATCGTGGTTATCAACAAGGTAGACCTCACAACACCCGACAAGCTAACGACACTCGTGGAGAAGTGGCAGGCGCTGTTGCCCGATGCCATTATCGCCCCCTGCTCGGCAAAAGAAAACTTCAATGTCGAGGGCGTATTCAACCTTATCCTCGAGCGCTTGCCCGAGGGCGAGGCCTTTTATCCCAAGGATACGCTTACGGATAAGACCCTCCGATTTTTTGCTTCGGAGATTATCCGCGAGAAGATTCTCCTAAACTACGACAAGGAGATACCCTACTCTTGTGAGATTGCCATCGAGGCATACAAGGAGGAGCCTACCATCGACCGCATTTCGGCAACAATCTATGTTGCACGCACCTCACAGAAGGGCATCGTAATTGGTCATAAGGGCGAGCGCCTAAAGAAGGTGGGTCAGGCAGCGCGCCACGACCTCGAGGCATTCCTCGGCAAGAAGGTATTCCTCGAGTTGTATGTCAAGGTGAACGAGGATTGGCGTAACAACGACAACCAGCTCAAGCGCTTCGGCTACGAGCTCGACTAACAGACAATAAAAGGGCAAATCAGGGCGTTTTCTTTGGCATAGTAGACAACCACGATGAGGAGATTGCTATTCACCATAATCGCTGTTCTGGCAGTTGTCTGCGCACTACCCCAGAGGGTGGAGGCGCAGTACAACCGTAACTACATCTACTGGATGGGACAGCAGCGCATGGTGCAGAACAACTACCCCGAGGCTATCGAGGTGCTCAACGTGTTGCTGCGCCACGACACCAAGGACTTCGACGCCTATTTCCTACGTGGCATCGCCAAGTATAACATGGACGACCTGTTGGGTGCCGATGCCGACTTTACGCACGCCGTGGAGCTAAACCCCGTGTTTACGGGAGCATTCTACTATCGCGCCATAACACGCTCACGCCTTGGTAATTACGACGATGCGTTGAACGATTTCCGCCAGGCCATTGAGCTACGCCCCGACCTTGCCGACCCATACTATAGTCGCGGTGTCACGCTGCTCCTAAATCAGCAGTTTGAGGATGCTATCGCCGACTTCGACCGCTATATACGCTTCGAGAAGCGACACGTGGCAGCATACCTCAACCGCGGCACAAGCTACCTCTACCTCAAGGATACGGTCAAGGCGTACGAGAACTACAACCTCGCCATAAGCACCAACCGCGAGGACCCCGATGGCTACAACCGTCGTGGCTCACTCCTTATGGAGCAGAGGCGCTACGAGGAGGCGTGCAACGACTTCGACAAGGCCGTAGCGTGCGACAGCAGCTACATCCCAGGATTCTTCAACCGCGCACTGGTACACAGCTACATGCACCGCCCGATGCTCTCGTTGAGCGACTTCGACCGCGTGCTGGAGCTCGACTCTACAAGTTCGCTCGGATACTTCAACCGCGCCATCGTGCGCACAGAGATTGGCGACTACAACCGTGCCCTCGAGGATTTTAATAGTGTGGCACACTACTCGCCAAATAATGTCCTTGTTTACTACAACCGCGCGCAGTTGCACATTCAGCTTGGCAACATCGATGCCGCCATCGAGGACTACACCCGCGCCATAGAGCTCTACCCCGACTTTGCGAATGCCTACCTCGGACGCAGCGTGTTGCGCCGCTCGCAGCGCGATGTCCGTGGTGCAGAGAGTGACGAGCGCACAGCACAGCGCAAGATTGCGGAGTATCGCACGCGCCTCAAGGACTCGACATACTCCATCTATGCCGACACGGCACAGCGCTTCGACCAGCTCCTCTCGTTCGAGAGTAAGCTCATGGAGCGCAACTTCGAGCGCATAGCCTCAATATCTTCGGGTGAGGATGACCTGATGCTCATCCCCATGTTCCGCTTCACGCTCCTTGAGGCCGACACCACGGTTGTGGACCGTCGTGCAAAGCGCTTCGACACACAACGCATAAAGGACTTCCGCACAAAGATTGCCAACGACCGCATGCGCTTCGACTGCCGCGCTACGAACATCGATGCCGACACACTCCTTGCCATCGACCGCCGCCTCGCCGCCGAGATTCACTCTACGAGCGAGCCATCGTGGATTATGCACTTCGAGCGAGGTATAAGCCAGTCGCTGATTAAGCAGTACACCAACGCCGTAAACAGCTACACCGAGGCTATACACCTCAACCCCACGAACCCCTTCCTCTACATCAACCGCGCTACGACACGCGCCGAGATGATAGACTTCATATCGTCGATAGACAACTCATACCAGACCATATCCTTCGACTCCGACCCCGCGAAGCGTCTGCATAATAGCGGCACACGCACCTACAGCTACGACGAGGCGATAGAGGATATGAACAAGGCGATAAACCTCTACCCCGACCTTGCCGAGGCATACTACAACCATGGTAACCTCATGGCCATCTCGGGCAAGCGCCCCGAGGCCTACGACGACTACACCAAGGCCATAGAGCTAAACCCCAACCTTGGCGAGGCGTACTACAACCGCGGCCTGGTGCAGATATTCATGAAGGACACGCGCAAGGGCTGCATGGACCTCTCGAAGGCTGGCGAGCTGGGCATATCCTCGGCCTACGACATCCTCCGCCAGTTCCGCATCGCGGAGCATAACTAACAACGCAACTAACTAATTAACAATTTTATAAACTTAAAAAAAGTTATTATGACTCAAACAATTCAACGTAAACTAAACGACTCGGCGTTTGCACGCTGGGCTGCGGTGATCCTCATCTCGTTGATGATGTTCTTCGCCTACATGTTCGTGGACATCCTCTCTCCTATGAAGGATAACCTCGAGACTGCATTGGGCTGGACAAGTACTACCTATGGTACATACGGCGCTTCGGAGTACTTCCTCAATGTATTCTTCTTCTTCCTCATCTTCGCTGGTATCATCCTCGACAAGATGGGTATCCGCTTCACAGGTCTTTTGTCTGCATCTTTGATGGTTATCGGTGCGATGATTAAGTTCTACGCCGTTAGCGACTGGTTTATCGGCTCATCACTCGACGCTACACTCTCAGGCTGGAACCTCATGGGTCTCCCCGGCTCGGCGTTGTTGGCATGCTTGGGCTTCATGATCTTCGGTTGCGGTTGCGAGATGGCAGGTACTACCGTTTCAAAGGCTATCGCAAAGTGGTTCAAGGGCAAGGAGATGGCTATGGCTATGGGTCTTGAGATGTCTATCGCACGTCTCGGCGTATTCGCAGCTATGTGGCTCTCACCTATCGTCTACAAGATGGGCGGCAGCGAGGTATCTGCACCCGTACTCTTCGGCGCAGTGCTCCTCATGATTGGCCTTATCTTCTACTTCGTGTTTAGCGTGATGGACAAGAAGTTCGACAAGCAGCTCATGGAGGCTGGCGAGCTTTCAGAGGAGGCTTCAGAGGACGAGTTCAAGTTCAGCGACCTCGGCAACATCTTCAAGAGCAAGATGTTCTGGTTGGTAGCGTTGATGTGCGTACTCTACTACTCTGCAATCTTCCCATTCCAGAAGTTCGCTCCCGACTTCCTCGCCAAGACCCTCAACGTGGATAGCGACACTGGCGCACAGCTCTTCAGCTGCTTCCCCATCCTCGCTATGGTACTCACACCATTCCTTGGTGGTTTCATCGACCGTAAGGGTAAGGCAGCATCAATGCTCATGGTAGGCTCGCTCATCATGATTGCTTGCCACTTGTGCTTCGCATTCTTGCTTCCCGCAGTTCCTTCACAGGGTCTTGCAGTTGCTATCATCGCAATTCTCGGCGTGTCATTCTCATTGGTACCCGCAGCATTGTGGCCCTCTGTACCCAAGATTATCGACAACCGTATTCTTGGCTCGGCATACTGCGTAATCTTCTGGATTCAGAACATCGGTCTTCTTATCGTACCTATCATCATCGGTGCTGTTAACGACGCTACAGGCTCATATGTAGCACCTATGATTATCTTCTCATCATTCGGCGTTGCAGCACTCTTCATCGGCATGTTGCTCAAGGTTGAGGATAAGAAGAAGGGCTACGGCTTGGAGCTTCCCAACATCAAGGAGTAACCACTTTACTCAACATAATTCGCAGGCTGTTCGACTCGCTCGGACAGCCTTTTTTATTATCATTTGGGAGCAAGCTCAACTTTTTGTTAAAAAAATAACGCACGCCTATTGCTCGAGTGAGATTTTTTCATTAATTTTGTGCGCAACATGAACAAGAAGACTGTTGCACTCTTTTTTGCGGTGTAGCAGTCGCTAAAAAAACCTGATTGCTATGTCATTTTTAGATGAAAGAGTACAGACAACAGGTCTCACATTCGACGATGTGTTGCTCGTACCAGCCTACTCTGAGGTTCTACCTCGCGAGGTGTCGACTGAGGGTCGCTTCTCTCGCAATATCAAACTAAACATTCCCATTGTGTCTGCCGCTATGGACACCGTAACCGAGGCCAACTTGGCGATTGCCTTGGCACGCGAGGGCGGTATCGGCGTTATCCACAAGAACATGTCTATCGCAGCACAGGCTGCGCACGTGCGTCGTGTTAAGCGCGCCGAGAGTGGCATGATCTACGACCCCGTGACTATCCTCAAGGATAACACCGTGGGCGACGCCTTGGCACTCATGCAGGAGAATAAGATCGGTGGCATCCCCGTTGTTGACGACAAGGGCATGCTCATCGGCATCGTGACTAACCGCGACCTCCGCTTCCAGAGCGACATGGAGCGCAAGATCGATGAGGTGATGACTAAGGAGAACATCGTGACTACTCACGAGACCGACCTTAAGAGCGCAGCAGAGGTGCTCCTCGCAAACAAGATTGAGAAGCTCCCCGTTGTTGACGACAACGGCAAGCTCGTAGGTCTTATCACCTACCGCGATATCACAAAGCTCAAGGACAACCCCAACGCTTGTAAGGACTCGAAGGGTCGTCTCCGCGTGGCTGCAGGTATCGGTATCACTCCCGACGCTATGGACCGCGTATCGGCACTCGTTGCCGAGGAGGTTGACGCCGTAGTTCTCGACTCGGCACACGGCCACACCAAGGGTGTTGTGGACCTTCTCCGCAAGATTAAGGAGACATTCCCTCACCTCGATGTTGTTTGTGGCAACATCGCAACTGCTGAGGCTGCGAAGTACCTCATCGAGAATGGTGCTGACGGCATCAAGGTGGGCATCGGCCCAGGTTCTATCTGTACTACTCGTATCATCGCGGGTGTGGGTGTACCACAGCTCTCGGCTATCTACGACGCTTCGACAGAGGCAAAGAAGGCAGGTGTGCCCATCATCGCTGACGGTGGCTTGCGCTACTCTGGCGATATCGTTAAGGCATTGGCTGCGGGCGGTAACTGCGTGATGGTAGGTTCTATGTTCGCAGGTACTGAGGAGTCTCCCGGCGAGACTATCATCTACAACGGCCCTAAGTTCAAGGCATACCGCGGCATGGGCTCTATCGACGCCATGAAGCCTGCCTCGGCAGACCGCTACTTCCAGAAGGACGAGATTAACGTCATGAAGCTCGTACCCGAGGGTATCGTAGGTCGCGTGCCATTCAAGGGTAAGCTCGCAGAGACTGTTTACCAGCTCGTAGGTGGTATTCGCGCGGGTATGGGTTACTGCGGTGCCAAGGATATTGAGACATTGCAGACAGCGCGTTTCATCCGCATCACATCGAGCGGTGTAACGGAGAACCACCCCCACGATATTACTATCACAAGCGAGACACCTAATTACTCTCGCGGCGAGTAGGGGTTTGTTGTGATAAGATGCTATCTGCGGCATCTGCCTTGAGTGATAAATGCTCATTTACGCTTCAGTAAACTCCGCTTTATCACTCTACGAGCATCTGCCACATCTAACATCTTCTGACAACAAACAACAAGAAGAGAAAGACAACATAACAATTTATATGACAGAGAAGATTTTAATCATCGATTTTGGATCGCAGTACACGCAGCTCATCGCGCGACGCATTCGCGA
>JAZRJJ010000049.1:0-8970 GCA_045645705.1 Alistipes sp.
TTGGCAATGGTCGCAGCGAGTGTAGTGACCTCGTGCGATAAATTAGTGGAGATTGGTGATTTGCCTGAGCCAACAAAGTACTTCATTGAGATGAACATGACGTATGATGATTGGGGGCTTGACAACACTTTTATTTCAACCTACAATGAGTGGTATTGGAATGTAGTTAATGGAGATACTCTTGAGTTTAAGGTGAAAGAGAACTATGATGGAAAAGAGGAGCAAACTAATTTTACGCTTACAAGACATAATGTTCCGATTCCCTGTAACAATGAGGATGAAGTACATTATGTTTATATAGGTTTTGGCCTTAGCTTACAAGATATTCCTCTTCAGAAAGACACAAAATATTATTTCGGCGATGTTGAGGGTGTTGACACAAGCGATGGCGTGGTTGTATCTGGTCACATCTCAATGTGGGGTAGCATGGAACTACAAAACTCGACTCTCGGTTGGATGAAGTTCACTCGACTTGAGCTTACGCATGATAATGACGAGGGCTATGCCGATGACTACGAAATAGACTTTGAGTTTGAATTTGAGGTCAAAGATCCCGAAACGGGCGAGGTAACACTCAAGGTTGAGAATGGTAAAGTCATTGCCAATCCGGGTCAGTGGGTAGTAAAATAATATATTAAACCGATATTGATATGAAAAAACTTATTTACTGCCTTGTGGCGATGCTCACAGCAATTGTGATAACATCGTGTGACAAGTGCAACGAGCCAATCTGCACTAAGCCAAACCACAACCACACGAAGTCTCCTATCGAGATGTATGTTACTTGTCCGGACTGGAGTCTGTATAATGAGTATATCGGAACTCCATATCTCAAAACCGAGTATCCGATAATACACGACACGTACTCAGGTGAGTTTGGGCTGAGCTACAATTACGATGGAATGGCGGGAGTTACAAAGTTTGCACACAATCGACAGTCACTGATATTAGAGGGCCCTTATGGCACTGAAAAGCTTCAGATAATATTCCGCCTATGCCTTCCAAGCGACATACCTCTTGAGCTCAACAAGAAGTACTACTTTGGCAATGTCGAAGGTGTGAATACGGCTGATGGTATAGTAGTTCCCGACTGCGCTGACACAAACGGTTATGAATTGAAAAATCGAATCATTCTCGAAAAGAAGGTCGAGTATTTTGAGTCTACATATGGCTGGATGATGTTTACGCGTCTTGATGAGGTAAAGCAGGATGTCAACCATAAGGATTACATGATGAATATGGAGTTTGAGTTTGTAACGCTTGACGAGGAGAGTGGAGAGGAGCTCATAAGAGTAGAGAATGGCAAAATTGAGGACAACCCAGGCGGTGTTATGGACAGCGACTCACCAAAGTTTAATAATGTATATGTTGGCGCTACATACTACGACGCAGCCTACTACTCATATACTATTAGAGATGCAGATGAGTCAGCCTATCTTTGCCTACCCGCGGCGGAGTGCAACGACAACATCACCCCAAAGGATGTATTTGCAAGAGGCGTTGTCACAGACCTCAACCCATACTTTGCTGATAATGAATGGAACAATAGAGTGGCAACCATCTCTGATTGTATTGAGGGGCTCGATGCAAACACCTCGTACAAACTCTTCATCGCAGCACACGACAAGGAGAACGACAAATACGAATATTGTATCAAGGAGTTCGCAACGCAGAAGCATGGCACAGAGAAGAGGCATGAGGTAGTCTTAAGCGATATTTACATCGAGACACTAAGCAGCGATAAGGTTACCTTAGATCTAATAGTCAATTATGCAGATTTGCTATGTTACCATATCTGTGAGGGCGATAGTTGCAACTGCATATTGAGTGACATCGAGTCAGGCATGACAGATATTGCGTTTGATAGCAACATGTCATTCGTTCACTCTATCTACCACACATTCGAGATTGAGGATCTAAAGCCCAATACGACATACCATGTAACTGTCAAGGCAGCGAATAGAATCTCAACGACACAGAAAGAGCTGACTTTTACTACTGCGCAATAGACAAACATAACGACATTTTCTCCAATATCTTCAGAGGTGTATGCGGGTTACAAAAATGTAACCCGCATACACTATTTCTATGAAATTCCACAAGGATATTTAATACGACTAGGCTAATTACATATAGTAAAAAGTTGCCAATACCCCCATAAATGGGGGTTGCGTATTTGGCGGGGGTGTAGTACTTTTGTAGCATGAAAAGTTTGATTGCAATATTAGCCCTTGCGTTTGCCCACCCCTTTGCGGAGGTGGAGGATAACTCCATACCTACCGATACGCTACATATCGAGAGTATCGAGGTCACCGCATCGCTAAAGAGCGACGACGCACTGCGCACACCCATAGCCTCGACGCAGCTATCCATGAACCGCATCGAGCGCATGGGCGTTTCATCAATCAAGGATGTCTCGCTCATAGCACCAAACTTCTACCAGCCCGACTACGGCTCTTCGATAACATCATCTATATATGTGCGCGGCTTCGGCTCGCGCATCGACCAGCCCGTCCTTGGCGTCACCATCGACGACATCCCGCTCATGAACAAGAATGTCTACGACTTCGACTTCTACGACATTCGTAAACTCGAACTCCTGCGCGGTCCTCAGGGCACGCTCTATGGTCGTAACACCTCGGGTGGCGTGATGAACATCACTACCCTCTCGCCCCTATCGTGGACGGGCCTACGCCTCATGGCCGAGTACTCGACAATGATGTCGTATCGCGCTTCGGCAGCATACTACGCACTCCCCCGCGCCGACTTCGGCATATCTGTCGCAGCACACTTCGACCACGACGGCGGCTACTTCCGAAATACCTACACCGACCAGATGTGCGACCGTGGCAACAACGCCTCGGCACGCTTGCGCATGCAGTGGCTATTAAGAGATAACTGGAGCCTCGACAACTCTCTAACATGGGGCTACACCAAGGAGGGAGGCTACGCCTACCACCACTTTAACCCCACGACAAACACCACCGAGGCTGTGGCATACAACGACCCCGCGGGCTATGAGCGCATCGCTATAACCGAGGGCTTTGTAGCGAAGTATCAAGGAGAGAAAATATTGCTTTCGAGTGCCACGAGCTACCAGTATTTGAACGATGTTATGACCCTCGACCAGGACTTCACACCCAAGTCGATGTTCACGATGCAGCAGAAGCAGCGCGAGCACACCATAACCGAGGAGGTGGTGGTGCGCAATGCCGACCGCACACAGCGCTGGCAGTGGCTCACGGGAGCCTTTGCCTTTGCCAAATGGCTCGATATGTCATCGCCCGTGACCTTCAAGCGCGATGGCATTGACGAACTCTTACTCGGCAATATCAACAACGGCATACATACCGTATTTCCCAACAACAGCATGCATCTTGGCGGTGATAGTTTCGTCATAAACAGCGACTTTTACATCCCCACCTACGGTGCTGCATTATATCATCAGTCGTCATATCGTTTAGGCAACTGGCAGCTCACGGCAGGCGTACGCTTCGACTTGGAGCAGACCTCAATGCGCTACAACTCCAACGCCACCATCCCCTATATGTTCGACATGACGATGAGCGATTACCGCGACCTTTACAGCGAGTTCAAGGGTAAGGAGCGTCAGCTCTTCTTCGAGATTCTGCCCAAGATTGCTGCGGAGTATAACTTCGACCGTGGCTCGGCATACGCCACCATCACACGCGGATATAAGAGTGGCGGATTTAACACACAGATATTCTCGGACATCCTCCAGGCGAGAATGATGAATGACATGATGTCCGACCTCGGCATAGAACTTGACAATGTGGGTGGCACATCGTACGACTCCGCCTCAGCAACACGCTACAAACCAGAGACGAGCTGGAACTTCGAGCTCGGCACACACCTGCGCCCCACTACGGGACTAAACATCGACGCTGCGCTCTTCTGGATTGAGTGCTTCGACCAGCAGGTTACGGTCCTTCCCGAGGGCAAGAACACAGGTCGCATGATGTCGAACGCAGCACGTGCCCGCAGCTTCGGCGCAGAACTAAGCATAGAGTATGGCTACGAGGGTTTTACCATTCGTGGCGACTATGGCTACACCAATGCACGCTTCCGCGAGTACAACGACGGACATGGCGACTACGCGGGCAACCGCCTACCCTACGCCCCCGAGCATACGGCGCTCCTTATGGCATCCTACACATGGTGGTTTAACCACCACACACACCAGAACCTCACACTCTCGGCCGACTGGCGAGGCACAGGCTCAATCTATTGGAACGAGGCAAACACCCGTCACCAGCCCTTCTACTCGATGTTGGGCGCACAAGCGACACTACGCATGAATAACATTGAACTTACCATATGGGGTCGCAACCTCACTAACACGGAGTATGATGTATTCTACTTCAAGAGCGTTGGCGAGGAGTTCTTCTCGAAGGGCACACCCATTCACGGAGGCATAAAACTTAATATTACCCTTTAATTATGAAAACACTCAGATTTTTAATTCTTTCACTCGTGAGCCTTGCGTTTGTGGCTTGTGAGAATGGCGACAACAACGCACTACCCTCAAAACCCGAGAAGGGCGAGTGCTACACAGGTACAATGACCGTAGACCAGAATGATGGCACTATGTACACCCAGGAGAATGTAGAGGTGGACTACGAGATTTTGGATGGTAAGCTCAACTTCGTTATGTACAAGGTGAAGTTTGCTGAGAACATGCCCATCAAGCTCGACATGGTCGTAGAGGGCGTGGATTGCATTGGTGCTGTAGGCCACTATGTCCTTGCGGGCAACGGTATCGTTCCATACGCCATGGGTGGACCTTTCGAGAAGTACACTATTACCGACCTCACAGGTCTTATCACCAACGATACCATGACCCTCAGCTTCATGTGTGGCGAGTACCCCGTAACATACAGCGGCACGAAATAACATCATCCTAAAACACAAAACAAATATGGGTTGTCCTTCTTAAAAGACAACCCATATTCATTTTATATTATATCGCAGCTCTACGCCAAAACCTCGTCAGCCAAACGCTCCAAGGCGGGTATATCCGTAGGCTTCAATGTAGAGACGACAGTCACCATAGTATCCGCTACGGTCACATCCTTGAACGTGTCGATAATCTTACGCATTGCCTTACCTGCCGAAGGTGCCCAAGAGCCATTCTCGATGATACCGATGCGGCGCTTCGAGTAGTTCTTGATGGCGAGGTGGTGCAAGAAGTCGTGCATGGGAGGGAATACATCAGCATCGTACGAAGCTGCTGCAACCACAAGGCGGCTATAACGGAAGGCATCCTCGACAGCCTCTGCCATGTCGCAACGAGAGAGGTCTGCAACAACAACCTTCTCCGCACCCTTGGCCTCCAAAATCTCAGCGAACTTACGCGCAACCTGAGCAGTGTTGCCATGGATAGATGCAAACGCCACAAGTACACCCTCTGTCTCGGGCTCATACTTGCTCCACTTGTCGTAGAGACCGATGTAGTAGCCGAGGTTCTCCGTGAGAACGGGACCGTGTGTTGGGCAGATGATAGCGATGTCGAGTGCTGCAGCCTTCTTCAAGAGAGCCTGAACAGGTGCGCCATACTTACCGCAGATATTGAAGTAGTAACGGCGTGCCTCGCATGCCCACTCGCCACCACGGCTCAACGCGCCAAACTTACCGAAGCCGTCAGCCGAGAAGAGCACCTTATCCGTGCTGTCGTATGTCACCATAACCTCTGGCCAGTGCACCATAGGTGCCATAGCGAAGGTGAGTGTGCGGCCACCAAGCGAGAGAGTATCGCCCTCCTTAACGCCAATTGTACGACCCTCGAAAGTGGTATCGTAGAAGAAGTTTGGCAACATCTTAACAGCCTTGTCCGAAGCCACAACCTGCATCTCGGGATAGAGTGCCATTACGCGGGCGATTGTACCTGCGTGGTCAGGCTCGAGGTGCTGAACGATGAGGTAGTCGGGCTTGCGGCCAGCGAGTGCAGAGTTCAAATTCTCCAACCACTCATCGGCCTTACGAAGATCCACAGTATCCATCACTGCAACCTTCTCATCAAGGATAAGATATGAGTTATACGACACGCCATCAGGCACTACATACTGGCTCTCGAACAAGTCGATGTCTGTATCATCAACGCCAATATAGACTATTTTTTCGGTTATATTCTTAATCATTTTGCGTAAGTTTTTATTTTGCGATACAAATATCTTATTTTTTGCCGACAAAAACAAAACTTTCGCACACTTTTTTATACCTTTGCCTACACATTTTTCATAAAGATTATATTACGATGCAGAAAATAGCGACATTCATAATATGCGCCCTACTTATCGTTGGTTGCGCCACGAAAAGCGAGAGCGACAAAAAGACCATATATGTAACCATCACTCCCATGCAGAGCATCGTCGAGGAGATAACCGCGGGCGACTTTGATGTCGAGGTCATCGTACCCAAGGGTGCAAGCCCCGAGACCTTCGAGCCAACACCCAAGCAGGTGACAGCATTCAGCGATGCGGAGTTTATCTTCTCGACAGGCCTCATAGATTTTGAGCAGAACCTCGTAAAGCGCATCAGTGGCGATGCCGAAGTGGTAAACCTCTCAAAGGATATTGAACTTATCGCGGGCAGCTGCTCGCATGGCAACCACCAACATAAGCATGGCATCGACCCTCACATCTGGACATCGCCACGCGCACTCCGCACCATGGTCACAAATGCCCACGATGCCATCATGGCACTCTACCCCGACTCCGTGAAGTACACCGAGGCAACCAATCGCCTTTTGGAGCGCATCGATGCTCTCGACACATACTGCGCAGCACGCATTGAGGCTGCTGGCGTGGAGGCTATGATGATATACCACCCCGCCTACACCTACTTTGCCCGCGACTACGGCATCAACCAGATAGCCATTGAGCACGACGGCAAGGAGCCCTCACTGCGTCAGACGACAGCACTCATCGAGAAGGCAAAGGAGCATGGCGTAAAGGCAATACTTCGCCAGCCACAATATAGCGAGGATAAGGTGCGTGCCATAGCAAACGATGCTGGTGCTGAGATTATCACCACCGACCCACTCGCAGAGGATATACTCGGTGAGATAGAGCGCGTTACAGAGATTATATGTCGTTAGAGATGAAGCAGCCGATAATCACCATACGCGACCTCAGCGTCACATACGACACGGTGCGTGCTCTCGAGCACGTAGACCTCGATATCTATGCTGACGACTTCCTCGGCATCATAGGCCCTAATGGCGGTGGCAAGAGTACCCTCGTTAAGGCTATCATGGGCGTTGTGCCATATAGCGGAAAGATAGATTTCGATGCCTCAATCATGCGCCACGGCAAACCTCATATCGGCTACCTGCCCCAGGTATCCTCTTTCGACAAGGTCTTTCCCATCTCGGTCCTGGAGGTCGTGATGTCGGGACTTCAGGCGGAGCGCGGCATGCTACGCCGCTATGGCAAGACTGAGCGTGAGCGTGCCATGGCAACACTCCGCGAGGCACACCTCGACCACCTCGCAACACGCCCTATCGGCGAGCTTTCGGGCGGTCAGCTGCAGCGCGTTATGCTCTGCCGTGCCATCATCTCAGAGCCCAAACTCCTGGTGCTTGACGAGCCCACGAACTTTGTGGATAACCGCTTCGAGAACGAGCTATACAACCTGCTGCACCATCTTAGCCACAACATGGCCATAATGATGGTATCGCACGACGTGGGCACCATATCGAGCGTTGTGAACAACATCGTCTGCGTCAACCGCCATGTACACCGCCACGACTCGAACATCATCACAGAGGAGCAGCTGCGCAACTACGACTGCCCTATCCAGATTATCACGCATGGCAATGTTCCCCACACCGTCCTCGGCGAACACCACCACTGCCCCCACTGCAACGAGTAGAGACACCATTATAAAAAAGAAGACTCCTCCCGACTTGTCGAGAGGAGTCTTACTATATTATATATATGTTATGCGCCGATAACCGTATTTACATCGACCTCGGCAATCTGACCCTTGGCAAAGAGAATTGTGCGCGAGGGGAACTGCTCGATAAGCGAGATGTTGTGCGTGGACATAACAACGGCACAGCCACTCTTGGCGATGTTGTGGAAGATTTCCATGATACCCTCTGCAGTTACGGGGTCGAGATTTCCCGTGGGCTCATCGGCAAGAATCAAACGGGGGTTGTTCAGCAATGCGCGCGCAATGGTCAAGCGCTGCTGCTCGCCACCAGAGAGTTCAAAAGGCATCTTATAGCTCTTATGCTCCAGGCCCACAAGCTCGAGCACCTCGCCAATACGGCGACGAATATCCTCCTCGCTCTTCCAGCCCGTAGCACGCATAACATCGTAGAGGTTTAGGAAGACATTGCGGTCGGTAAGCAACTGAAAGTCCTGGAACACGATGCCCATAGAGCGACGCAACATGGGGATGTTGCTGCGCTTGATGTTGCGCAGGTCGAAGCCCACAACCGTAGCCTCACCCTCGACGAGGTCCACCTCAGCATACAAGGTCTTGAGCAGCGTACTCTTACCCGTACCCACGCGGCCGATAAGATATACAAACTCGCCCTCATCCACCGTGAGGTTTACATTCGACAACACGAGGTTATTCTCGGCGTTTGCCTTGCGCGACACCTCGCCCTGATATATTGACACATTCTTAAGTTCGATGACTCTCTTTGTCTCCATCTTCGCATTTATTAATCTATCATGCAAATTTAGCGATAATTTTTATATTCCGCAAAATTTTATTACATTTGCACCGCATTTGCATTGCCACAGATGCCACGAATAGTGAATCTGCCCAAAGAAGTTGTATCATTCCGCTTCTAAGAAACGGGGGTGACCGGTTTTGACAGCAGGTAGAATTCGATTGTAAGCACGTCGAGCCTTGTGTGGGGTCTCGTTAAACTGAACGCTCAAGCTATAAATGGCAATAACAACTACGCACTCGCTGCTTAATTTACTGGGTAAA
>JAZRJJ010000050.1:0-32212 GCA_045645705.1 Alistipes sp.
TTTAAAACTTTTTGTCCTTTAAATTTTTGTTAACTATTTCAATTCCCTTTTGCGAGAAATTGCCCGCAAAGATACGCATTTTTTTTGACATACAATATATATAGACCACTTTTTCGTACCAAAATGTTGAAAACTTGCGAAAAACCGATATATTTTTCTTATCGCATTTTCAAAGTTATAAGTATCGATTTATGAGCAAAGTCACAACTTACACATTTACAACACTTTACATTTTTGCAGCCTTTTTCGGGAGACTCGGGAGGGCGGTCAAAACACTCGACTTCTCATTTTGACCACTATTTTCCCGTTTTTCCTACACCTATATATTATACGCATATACGCGTTACGCGCGAGCGCATCTTTGTTAGTGCTAATAGTTCACAAAGTTACGAGCCTCGTGCCTAACGTAACTTATTCAAAGGCTTGATTGCGCCATCGCTACCCACGCCCATAACCATCATGTTGGTCTGCGCCTCGTACTTCTCGATAAACTCCTCGATAGGACGGATGTCATCCATGGTCCACTGGTAGAGCTCCGACATCCACATAGGAGTAACATCGCCCTTATAGTCGAAGGCTGCGGCGCAAGCATAGCAGTTTGCAAAAATACCTACATCATTCCACTCCCACTCAACGGTTGTGACGTAATATGGATCACAAGTATCGATCAACAAATCGTAGAACATAAGGTCATAACCATGGTAATCGTAGTCAGCCTTATAGATAAAATCCGAGAAGATGTCGGTTGTAGGCTCGCTCGTCTTAACCTCCATTGTTATCACGAAATGTGAAGAATCGTAGTAGTAAGGAGGCTTGTAATACCCGAATGTCTCAGGGTCGTAGGCATACAAATCCGACACGCGATAAGGGCCACCAACAACAACATCGGTAACCTCCAACTCGCACACACCCTCAGTCTGGGTCTTGAAAATCTTTGAGCAAACATCGGTTGTAACCACGCCACCACTATAGCCAAATGCAACGATGATGTACTCGGTATTTGGATAGAGCGTATTCATGTGAGTTGTCATCTCGCCCTTGAACTCATAGGTATAATATACGAACTCACCCAAGGCATAATCGAGAAGTGTCTCGTCATCATAATCTGCTGGCAAGTAAGATGTTGGAGTAATCAACAAGAGCCATGACTCATCGGGATTTGATGGTGTAATCTTGATATCCGCAACGCGAACATAGCAGTTTGTAACCTCAATATTGATATCCATATCCGACTGGCCTACCTCCTCGGTTGAGAAGTTGATGTACGAAGGCTCGCCCACAACCTGCACGAAGCCATCATGCTCGGCAACGGGGTAAACAAGTGCCGAGTAGAGCACATATGACTCGAGCGCAAACTCCAAAGTCATATCACCCTTATAGCAGATATTGTCAAGAATATCCTGCATTGTGTGGCCCGCCTTCAAGTTCGAAGAGTAGACATTAACCCACTCGTCAGAGATTGCAGCCATGTAATCCTCGCCAAATGTAACTCCCTCACCCACATAGAGTTCGTTGTTATAGTCAACAATCTTAACGAGGTAGTAGCCATCCCAATTCTCGGGCGCAATATTCAACTTCACCTCTGCGCCCTTAACCTCTACATCGAGGCCAAACTCTACATCCTGCAATGGAGCACGGTCGGGGCAAATCACCTCCCAGGCGATCTCTGTCACGGGCTCATACGATGCGCCATCCTCCGAGAACTTCACGCCATAGACATACAAAACAGACTGTGTACCAGGGCGTACGCTGTTCCACTGAACGCGCTTTGCACCCTTGAACACAACATTCGCAGCCTCCATATATGCCTTGAGATTCATGTTGTTAGCCAGCGCACCACTCTCGAATGCTGCGTAGTCATCCTCCCACAACTGCTCGGCAGTTGCGATGCCATTGAACTGCAAGTATGACACCTCGTCAAGGAACATAACATAGTACATATCGTCATCCGCGGGTGTCACCTGTGTGATGGCCGACGCTGCGTGCACCTCTTGAACATCGATATCGAACGATGCCTCGGCCTGCGCACCCGCCTGCTTAACCTTTACCTCGATAACCTGCTCTGCATAAGCAACCTTGATTACAGCTTCACGCGCCTCGCCCTCGTTTACAGCAACAGCGAAAGCTCCCTTATCCTCGGCGTAAAGTGTAATCCACGCTGCATCTGTTGTGAATGTAGGCTCGGGCACAGGCGAATTGCGTGTCACCTCGTTGAGCACCCACTCAATAAGGCCCTCACCACCCTCGGCGGGGAACTCCATAGTCGTCTCTGATGTAACCTCCAAGGCATACTCCTTGGGGGGCTCGGGTGTATTGGGATCACATGCCACGAATGCCATCGCAACAGCTGCAAGCACAACACCCATAAAAAGCTTTGTAAGTTTCATAGTATTAAAGTTTTAATTGTTTTTCAATAAATTTGGGGCTTATCTTACAAAGTTACGAAAAATGAAAATAAAAAACAAATATTAGGATAGAAATTTTTAAAAAATCGGAGCCTCCCATATGGGAAGCCCCGACATAAATCAGGTCAATTTAACCCTATCAGCTAATCACTACTCGTAGATCTTTGCTGTGTAGTTGAAGTGGTAACGAGCGTAGTCAACCACGAAGTTAGCATCGAATGTGAGTGTACCATCCTCGTTCTCTGTAACTACAACAACGCACTCGCTCATGGTCTTACCCTGATACTTGCAGTATGTCTCACTCAAATTATCGCCAAGAACATAAGTGCCTGCTACCACAGGATTTGCGAAGAAGTCGATAGTTACAACGCGCTGAGCTGCAGTGTCGTAGACGAAGTTAATCTCGTACTCACCAGCCATATCGTATGAGTTAAACCATGAGTAGATAGTCAACTCTGTAACCTCGTCGCTGATCTCGGGCTCCTTATACTCGCTTGGGACAACCATAGCATCAACACCCTCAGCTGTTGAGCCTACCTGACCAACGTATACGCCATTGAATGACAAAGAGCCATCACCATAGGTAATATTCTCAAATGTAAACTTATACTGACCATCAACCTCTGCTACGATAACCTTACCGCTCTGGAGATCCTGCAATGGACCGCCATCGTTGAGATCGATAAATGAGTAAGAATCTGAGTAAACACAGCCATAATCAGGAGCTACCATATACTCACCCTCGGGCAAGAAGTTGGCGTTGCTCTCAGTACATTCATAGAAGTCACAGGTCAACACAACGCCGTTAGCGTCGGTAAAGGCTATCTGGAAGTCATCCCAACCGGATGTACCCATCCAACATACGTTTGCTGAAACAAAGTTGAAGTATGTGCCATCGGGCTCGTCGCCACCTGCGAGGTTCATGCCCTCGATAACGCCTGTCCAGTCGATAGTGATGTGGTCACCCTCCTCCGACTTGATGAAGCCAGTGATGGTTGATGTGTTGTCATCGTTGTGTGCAAGGGTAAGCTCCGCCTCTGCGAGGCCACAAGTCTGGTCGTTGCCACGGTTGAATGTAGACCATGAGCCGATTGTCTCAGCTGCGTAAGAGTAAACACCTGCAGAGAGGTAATCCTCGTTAGGAGCTACTACATCGTACATATCGAGCTCGTGGTAGTTTGCACCGTCGATATAGAGCTGGAGGAAGAAGTTACCTGCCTCGTAGAGCTCTGCCTTAACAGCTACGGGAGTGAATGCCACGGGCTCTGCGGGCTTAACCTCGGGAACCATATCTATAACAACACCCTCATATGTGAAGCACAACTCCTCACCCTCTGAAGTGGTAAGAGCGATGTTGAAATCGTAGTTCTCGCCATCAACGGCAACAACTACCTCGCCACTCTCGAAGAAATACTCCTCAAGGCCCTCCTCAGTGTAAACCTGAAGAGCGCACTCGTCAGCTACCAAGCCCTCATTATCAACATTGTATGTACCAGCAGCGAGCACCTCTGTACCCTCCTCGCCTACGAGTACGATGCCGAGCTCAAGGCTCTCTGCGTCGTCAGAGAATGCAAGCGCGAAGACATTGTTCTCAAGACCGAGCTCATCGCTGGGGATGCGTACTGCCACTGCGAGCTCTGTAGCCTCTACGGGTGCGGGAGCTGGTGCTGCCTGCTTAACGGTTACAGCGAGCTTCTGCTCCTTATACTCGATGTTGATTACTGCCTCGCGCGCCTCGCCCTCGTTTGCTGCAACGGCGAAAGCGCCCAAGTTCTCTGCGTCAAGTGTAATCCATGCAGCCTCGGTGTAGAATGTAGGCAAAGCCTCGGGAACGGGCGAATTGCGAGTTACCTCGTTGAGTGCCCACTCGATAACGCCCTCACCACCCTCGGCGGGGAACTGCATTGTTGTCTCTGACTTAAGCTCGAAAGCGTACTCCTTTGCGGGGTCATTTGTAGGGCTGTCGGGCTCACAAGCCACAAATACCATTGCCACAAGGGCAAGGGCTGCAAACTGCTTCAAATAGTTAAAAATTCTCATAGTACTTAGTATTTTTGTTTAGTGATTTAGAATCAAACATAACAAAGTTACGGAAAAAGGAGATAATATGCAAGAGTTAGGACATAAAAAAATCGGAGCCTCCCAAAAGGGAAGCTCCGAAAGAGTTAAGATATGAGTATCTTACATTGAGTACTTGAATACGTGCTCAGCACCACCAACTGTGAAAGTGATAGTGAGTGAAGTACCTGTACATACTGCAGATGCATTTGAAACCTCGCTGTTAGCATAAGTTACACCATCAACAACAAGCGACTTGTTAATGAATGAGAAGTGGCTTGAACTGAAGATGTAAGATACAGAGCTCTGGAATGTAGAGAAAGTATTCTCATATGGGAAGTTTGTATCAGGGTTGAAGATAGTGTTCTCAGCAACAAACTTTACAGAGTTCTGACCCTCAGCATCTGACAAGTGGATGTAAGTTGTGTAGGTATCAGCAGCATCTGTACCGCCGTTAACTGTCAAAACTACCTCGTTACCGCCTGTCTGCTCCTGTGCAGGAGTAGTATAGTCGATGTGGTAAGTAGTACCAGCAGCAACGAAAGTTACATCGAATGTGAAAGTAGTGTCACCGTTGTCAGTGATAGTAGCGTTAGCAGAAGACAATACAACACCACCATCATAATCAGAGCTACCTGCCATATACAAAGAGTAACCAAGGACGATACTACCATCAGCATCTGTGTAAGAACCAGCCTCGATACCAGTCATACGGAAGTCGATAATGTGCTGAACACCTGGAGTAGCCTCCATAAAGATAACCTCAGTCTCCATTGAACCAGTGTAACCGAAACCGTGTGAAACAATTGTCAACTCAGTAGTCTCAGCGGGAGTCTCGGGCTCCTCGGGCTCGGGAGTCTCACCACCCTGGTTCTCAGAACCTGGAGCGTATGTAGAACCCTCACCAAGGTAGTTAACTGCAACTGCGGGAAGTACATCGTAGAACATGATGTATGAGTTGTCAACCATAGAAGCCTTAACAGAGAAGTATCTCTCAGCATCGCTTGAGCAGTTGTAGTTGCTTGGAGCCTGTGTCTGGATAGTAGCGAATACCTTCTCGCCGTCAGTACCTACGTACTTAGCAGAGTACTCGTAATCCCAACCAGTGTGAGGACCGAACTTGCAGATTACCTCGAGGTAGTTGTTGTTCTCGTCATACAACCAGAATGCGTACTCAGCGTCACCGCCGTTGTACTCATAGAGGTCGAACATAAGGTCGTACTCAGCGCGTACAGGAGCGAACTCAATCTGTACAGGAGCTACGTACTCGCTAGGAAGGATAAGGTTCTCGATAGTACCCTCGTAAACAGCTGAGAATGGAACCTCATTGTCGTTAACATCGAAACACATTGCGTCGATAACCTCGATACGGTACTTGCCATCAACCTCAGATACCTTAACCTCACCATAACCTGGCTGGAAGTAAAGAACCTTAGAGTTTACAGAGTAGTCGAAAAGGTAAGAGTAGTTGTAGCAGTATACAGTGCCATAAGTAGTAGCGAAGCTGTATGTACCCTCAGGGATGAAACGGTTACCATCAATAATACCGTACATGTTAAGAACGAGGCAGTACTCATCGTTCTCAGTGTAGATCTGGATGTTAGCGTCGTTCAAAGAACCTGTCTGCTTAGCGCGAACGAAGTTGTAAGCAGGTGCCTCGGGCTCATCGCCACCACCCTGTGCTGTGCGGTCGTAAACATACTTGCCAACGCCCTTAACCTTCAAAGTGATAGTCTCAGCGTCAACGATCAAAGAAGAACCTGAATAGTACTGATCAGCAACGATTACGAAACCGTTCCAGTAGCTATACATTGCGTCGAAGTAGTTAGCGCAGTAGTCGTACTCACCCTCAGCGATAACACCGTTCTCGTCAGCGTAAGTGTAGTACAAACCGATTGTGTAAACTGTGCCGTCCTCAGCAGTTGCGATGTAAACGTGGTCACCACCGCTTGTCTCAACATTGTCATCGATATCAAGGTGACGACCCTGGTACTCGAATGAAACCAATGCTACGGGCTCTGGCTCAACATACAAGAACTCCTTCTCTACGTAAACGTACTCACCCTCAGCGTTGATAGCAACCATTGCGAGGTAGATGGGGTTAGGAAGACCATAGTAGCCATACTTCTCAGCTGTGAATGAAACCTCACCCTCAACCTTCTCAGCGTAAACATCACCCAATACGAGGTAAGCAGCCTCCTCAGGATCTGCCTGTGACTCCTCGAACCATGTGTAGTACAAAGTAGCAACATCCTCAGAGATTGTTACGTCAACGATGATGTTATCCTCAACGTGCTCAACAACAGTGTACTCAGCAGCAACATCAAAGTCACCAGCTGCAAGAGGAGTAGTAGCGAATGTACCTGCGTACAAGAGGTTCTCAGCAACCATCTGGTGCTGGTAGAACTCCATCTCAGTCGCAGCGTTGAAAGGATATACGTAGAGGTGGTACTCAGTGTTAGCAGCAACCTCAGGTGCCCAACCCATGAGTGACAAACCAGCAAGCTCAGAAAGCTTGATATCCTGATCGATGAAATCGCCAGAGATGATAGCACCAGAGCTCATCAAACCGTAACCGTTGATGTAGAGAGGCAAAAGCTCCTCGATAGAAGCAGCCATACCGTTAGCGATATAGTCGTTAGCCTCAGCTACAGGCATCCAACCGATAAGGTAGTTCTGGTAACCAGCCAATGATACGTGCAAAGTAGCATCGTTCCAAGTAGCAGAGTCAGCAACGTACTCAGCCTCAACAAGAACGCGCTTGTAGTTAGCCATGATAGCGTTGTCCAAGATAGGAATCTCGTAGTAGTTCTGCAACTCGCTCTCAACTGACAAGAAGATAACGTACTCCTGGCCAATCTCGAAGTTGTAAGTAGGATAGAATGCGCTTGCGAGCTTATCAACAGTGATCTCGATGATCTCCTCCTCGTAAACACCCTCCTCGTAGTTGCGGAGGTCAGCAACATTCCACAAACCTGTAGAGCGCTGTGTTACAGCAGCAGTATCGTAGTCGTAGCCATAGAAATCGTTGCGAAGTGCATCGTTGCCGTGCTCATCATACAATGCCTTAGGCATGATACCGATGAAGAAGTCAGCGAAGTCAACGAATACCTCACCCCAGTAGTTAGTCTGCTCAGTAGCCAAAGTATTAACGATAGTGATGTTACCGCTTGCGTCAACGTTCATATTGAGCTCAGCGAGGTTAACAACCATCTTAGCTACCTTACATGCACCGTTCTCAGTGTTGAAGTGTACTGATACAACACCCTCCTTCTCTGCGTAACCAGCGTTAACGAACTCCTTAGAAGGACCAGTGATGTTCAAAACGAACTCAGTACCACCAGCTGCCAAGATACCCATACCTGGATCTACATCGTCCTCAGCAGCAGGAGCAACCTCAACAGAAGCCTTCCAACCAAGAGGCTGGTTCATGATGTTGATGTCAGCAACTGCATCGTTGATAGTGAAGTTTACAGACTTAGTAGTGCCAGCAGCAACGTAAACCTGACCACGTGCAGCGTCGAACTCGATAAGCTCAGCCTTTACAACGTCGAAAGTTGTGCCGTCAGCCAAAGTGATAGTTGCAGTGTTACCGTTAACAACGATGTTTGCAACAACGCACTCAGGAGCTACGCCAGTGATAGCAACCCAGTTCACGCCATCAGCGCTAACCTCCAATACGCCGTCAACAACACGGTACTCGAGAGGATCGCACTGGCAAGGCTCAGTAGGCTCGCATGTGCACTCAACGGGTGCCAAAACAGTGATAGACTCACCGTTAGAAAGCTGAATAGTCTGGTTGCCATCCTCGTCAGTTGTGACGTCAACAACAACAACCTGACCATCGATAAGAGCCTTAAGGGCTACAACCTCATCCTGAAGCTTCTGCTCCAAGGCTGCAACGCGCTCTGTCAAAGCTGCAAGGTCAACCTTAATCTCCTCGATCTGATTTCTCACGTCTGTATCGTTATACGAACATGACGCGGCAAATGTCATAGCAGCAACCAAAGTAGCAGCTACAACAGACTTGAGGGTTGAATAAATTTTCCTCATAGTGTTAGAAATTTTAGTAATGGTTAATAAAATAATTGTGTTCTGTTTCACGAAAACAAAAGCGACTTTCATAAAAAAATCGCGATTATCAATGCAAATGTATAAAATATTTTCCAAATAATGCAACAATCTGACATATTTTTTCAACAAAGATATTTACATAACAGCCGATTTTTCAGAACAAAAGAGATATTTACATAATAGCCAAATTGCATAAAAAAAGGAGTGGAGCACGCCAGAAGCGTGCTCCACTCGCATAATTATTGAGGTCTGTACCTATTAGCCGATGAGGGCCTCGTATGCTGCTGCATCCAACAAACCGTCAACCTCAGCAGGGTTAGACATCTTGATCTTTACCAACCAACCCTCGCCATATGGATCCTTGTTAACGAGTGATGAATCAGCCTCAACAGCCTCATTGAACTCGATAACCTCGCCGCTAACGGGAGAGAAAGCGTCAGATACAGTCTTAACAGCCTCGATAGAGCCGAAAACCTCGTTTGCCTCGATTGTCTCACCTACAGTGGGAACGTCAACGAAAACGATATCACCAAGCTGTGACTGTGCGTAATCTGTAATGCCGATAACGGCAACATCACCCTCTACACGGCACCACTCGTGGTCGTTAGAGTACTTCAAATTTGCAGGTACATTAGCCATAATTCAAGTAGTATTTAAGTTATTGTATTGTTTCGCAACCACAAATATATGCAATATTTCACCAAACTACAAAATTTTATGCAACTTTTTACGCTTTTCGCGCTATCACAAACTCCACCTCCTTGAAGGCATAGTCACAAAATGTGCCATCGCGGTGCTCCAAACAGAGGTGTCCCGTAGCCCTCACACCGCGAATCGCAGCCTCGAACCTTTCGCCCGAAGGCAGAGCATACTCATGAAACTCGTCGCGGCGATATAGGCGGGCGTTGTATGTCCTCTCAATGAGCTCACGCTCACCATGTTCCAAACAAGAGTACCACTTTTCGAGGTATCGCAAAAAAGTATCTAGGACCTCCCTGCGCTCGCACTCCGCACCACGCTCCACAACGATGGATGTGGGGTTAGGCAAATCTACGGGAAACTCGCGCTGGTTGACATTCAGGCCAACGCCAACAACCGTGCGCACAATCCTATCGCCTGCCAACGACTGCTCAATAAGCACGCCAGCAATCTTCCTGTCGCCCGCATAGATGTCGTTTGTCCACTTGATGCGGCACTCGACGCCATAATCGGCCAGGGCATCCACGAGCGACAGAGCGACAATCTCCGAGAGCATAAACTGCTCAACAGCAGTGAGGAACGTGGGTTTTAGCACCGTAGAGAAGGTGAGGTTGACACCCTCATTACTATGCCATGTATGTCCCCTCTGTCCGCGTCCTGCGCTCTGGTGTTCAGCCCAGACAACATCCATATGGTCGTACTCCGCGCCACGAGCATCGTCGTTCGTAGAGGTGGTAAAGTCTATGTAGTGTATCATTCTATGACAATATTTTGGTTCAAAGATAGCGTTTTTCCTCGAAAAAAACTATCTTTGCAGTGCGCTATTATATAAATATATGTATATGACCAATATAAAGATGATATCGACGCTGCTCCTTACCGCCGCAACACTCCTCGCTGCATGCGGAAATGGAGGCAACAAAAATAGTGATAACGAGACAACCGAGGCTACAACAACACAAAAGAGCGTAGTGGCACAAGAGTACGACTTCCGCATCGTGGCACAGCACACGCACTCCACAGAGAGCTACACACAGGGCCTCGAGTATGTCGATGGTGTGATGTGGGAGGGCACAGGGCATGAGGGCAAGTCCCACCTTCAGCGCATAGACCTCGCTACGGGCAAGCGCAACATCGTGGCATCGCTACCCAAGAGCGACTTCGGTGAGGGCATTACACACTTCGGCGACCGCATATACCAACTCACATGGCTCAGCGAGAAGGCATTCGTCTACGACCTCAAGGGGAACCTCCTCAAAACCATACCCTACCGTGGTGAGGGCTGGGGCATAACTACAGATGGCACACGCCTATTCATGTCGGATGGCTCGCCCGTAATTCGCATCGTAAACCCCGACACATTTAATACTGAGGGTGTTATAAGCGTGTCAATGAACAACGTAACAATAGACCTTATCAACGAGTTGGAGTGGGTGGATGGCAAGATATGGGCCAACATATACCTCTCGGACGCCATCGTTGAGATAGACCCCGCGAATGGCAAGGTGACAGGTTTTGTCGATCTTTCGCCGCTGCGCACACTCCTCAAGGAGAACCCCGAGGCCGAGGCGATGAACGGCATAGCATACAACGCCGAGACAAAGCATTTCTACGTTACAGGAAAGGATTGGAACAAACTCTTCGAGATAGATATTATAAAATAGAAGATTGAATATGAGCAACATACAGGAACGCATCAAGGAGTTGATGCAGCGACACATACTCATCAAGGATGGTGCGATAGGCACAACACTCACCGGCACACGCCGCGACATCGTGCCCGACACCCTATCGCTTAGCGACTACGACCGCGTGGTTGCGATGTACGAGGCATCCATCAAGGCGGGTGCGAACATCATCACCACAAACACCTTTATGGCTGACCCACTGATGCTCGCATCGTGTGGCGTGGAGACCTCGACTGATGAGATTGTTGCAGCAGCACTCCGTGCAGCACGCGAGGCGCGCGAGAAGAGTGGCAAAGAGGCATTCATCGCGGGCTCGATAGGCCCATCAACGCGCAACATAACCCTTGCGATAGACCTTACGGAGGATGAGCTTCGCGCATCGTACCGCACACTCATCGAGGCGCTCAAGCGCGAGGGGGCTGACATTCTCCTTATCGAGAGCGTAACCGATGTGCGCAATGCCGAGATAGCAGCGGAGTTGTGTCGCGAGATAGCACCCGAGTTGCCCATAATAATCTCTGCAACGCTCTCAAAAATAGGCGGTTTGCTCGTATCGGGTCGCCCCATTGAGAAGTTTGTGGAGGATGTCGCAAAGTTCGAGCCATTGGCCATCGGCTTCAACTGCTCGTATGGCGTGAAGAATGTGGTGGACAACATCGAGCTTCTCACACGCTTCACATCGCTCCCCACATACGCAGCGCCCTCGGCGGGAATTCCCGACACGAAGGGCCGCCACCCCGAGACCGCGAAGAAGCACACCGAGACACTCCGTACGGCAGCAGAGCGCGGCATATTGAGCATCGTGGGTGGTTGCTGCGGCACAACAGTAGAGTACACACGCGGCGTGGCACAGATGGCACGCCACTATAAACCCCGCAAGTAGCATGACACCCGTAGAGTTTCGTAGAGCACTGCACCGTCGCCCCGAGTTATCGTTTCAGGAGCATGAGACACAGCAGTTTATAATCGATGCACTCCACAGCGAGGGCATACCCTATCGTGCGATTGCGGGCACGGGAGTATTGGCAGTTATTGAGGGCAAGCGCGGCAACCATGAGCGTGCTGTGGTGCTTCGTGCCGACATCGACGCACTCCCCATCGAGGAGCTCAACGACATCGAATACCGCTCTGAAAATAGAGGCGTTATGCATGCATGTGGCCACGATATGCACGCTGCGATACTATTTGGCGTATTGCAGAGCCTCAACCGCGAGCGCAACTTCGAGGGTACGCTCTTTGGCATCTTCCAGCCTGGCGAGGAGCTGAACCCTGGCGGCGCATCGTTGGTGCTCAAGGAGGAGCCATTCAAGGGCTACGACGTGGCGGCGGTGATTGGCGAGCATGTTGACGCACGCCTCGAGGTGGGCGAGATAGGCATCTGCCCTGGTCGCTTCATGGCGTCGAACGATGAGCTGCGCTTCCGCGTTTCGGGTCGTGGTGGACACGCCGCGCGCCGCAAGGAGGTCAATGACACGGTTACGGCGATGGCGGATATGGTCTTGCGTACTACATCGCTCAACTCGCCCGATGCAGTGGTATCGGTGGGACGCATAATTGCTGAGGGCGCAACAAATGTCATACCCAATGAGGTGACTGCCGAGGGTACGATGCGCACCTTCGATGGTGAGGTGCGTGAGCGCATCTACACACACATCCACGGCAACGCCCGCATGGTGGCGGATAAGTATGGCGTGGAGGTCGATGTGGACATCAACCGCGGCTACCCCTGCGTTACGAACAATGTGCTCCTATCGTACGAGGCGATGATTGTAGCGGCGGATGAGGGTATCACCGTGAGGGAGTTGCAGCCCATGACTACTGCCGAGGACTTCGGCTACTACACCGAGCGCTACCCCTCGCTCTTCTACCGCTTGGGTGTGGGCGCAGCAGCGGGAGGCTCACACACTGCAACATTCTGCCCCGATGAGGGGGCAATAGAGGTCGGAGTGCGCATGATGCAGCGCATAGCACTCCACATCCTCAACAAGTAACATACAAATTAGGATAAATGGGAAAGAAGAATAAGAATAGACGTGGAAACAACCGCGACGAGCGTGCCTCATTCATCGTAGGCATGTTCCGCGAATTCCCCGACACAAAATTTTCACTAAAACACCTCGCCGCAGCATCGGGAGGCGCAGACCGTGATGGCCGCACCATGACCTTTGCTATCATCCGCCAGCTGATGGAGGATGGCTTCGTTGAGGAGGTGGCACGCAGCAAGTATCGCCTTGCCCGCGCTGCCATGCCCCGCTACGAGGGTGTGGTGACTACGGTATCGCCTGGCGTGCTCTACGTTACGGTGGAGGCGCTTGAGAGCGATGTATATGTATCGCGCCGCAATGGCGGTGGTGCACTAAGTGGCGACCGCGTCATGGTTGCCGTGGCACGCCGTTCACGCGATGGCGAGCTTGAGGGTACCATCACCGAGGTCATCGAGCGCAGCCGTCAGCCCTATATCGGCACTGCGGAGGTTACCACAAACAACATCTTCGTGACGACAGACTCACGCCGCGTGGGTGTAGACATACGCCTACCCCGCAAGCCCTATCCACAGGTTGAGACGGGCGACAAGGTGGCGGTGCGCATCGTAGCGTGGGAGGAGGGAGAGCGTCTTCCCGAGGGTGAGCTTATAGAGCGTCTCGGCAAGGCGGGAGAGAACGACACCGAGATGCACGCCATACTCGCGGAGTTCGACCTACCGTACCACTTTGAGAAGGAGGTCATTGCCGCAGCAAACCGCATCGACGGCACAATAACCAAGGAGGAGATAGCACGCCGCCGCGATATGCGCGACCGCACGACATTTACCATAGACCCCGCAGATGCCAAGGACTTCGATGACGCGCTCTCTATCGTGCGCAAGGGCGATGGCCTCTGGGAGGTGGGTGTACATATTGCCGATGTAACGCACTATGTAACACCAGGTTCAGTGGTAGACAACGAGGCCGTGGAGCGTGCCACATCAGTATATCTGGTGGACCGCACCGTGCCTATGCTCCCCGAGCGTCTGTGTAACGACCTATGCTCGCTACGCCCCAACGAGGACAAGCTCTGCTTCTCGGCGGTATTCACGCTCAACGAGGATGCCGAGATTCAGGATGAATGGCTCGGCCGCACCGTGATACACTCCGACCGCCGCTTTGCGTACGAGGAGGCGCAGCAGGTAATCGAGACGGGCGAGGGCGACTACAAAGAGGAGATTCTCACACTAAATACCCTCGCGCAGAAGTTACGCAGCGACCGCTTCAAGCATGGCGCGATAGCCTTTGCACGCGACGAGGTGCGCTTCCGACTCGACGAGAAGGGCAAACCCGTAGGCGTATATACCAAGGTGCAGAAGGAGGCGAACCAGCTTATCGAGGAGTTTATGCTCCTTGCCAACCGCCGCGTGGCGGAGTACTGCGCACACCGCATCTCGAATGGCCGCAAGGTGCCCCGCCCCATGGTCTTCCGTGTGCACGACGAGCCCTCGGAGGATAAGCTCGAGCGCTTCCGCGACTTTGCCCTACGCTTTGGTCACTACTTCAAGGCGCAGAAGGGTCGCGCCGTGGCAAAGGAGATGAACAAGCTGCTGAATACGATTGCGGGAAGTGCCGAGCAGAATGCCATCACCACACTCGCCGTACGCAGCATGGCAAAGGCGGTATATACCACCGACAACATTGGCCACTACGGCCTCGCCTTCCCCTACTATACGCACTTCACATCGCCCATACGCCGCTACCCCGATATGATGGTGCACCGCCTTCTGGCAGCATACCTCGAGGGCGAGAAGCGTGCCGATAAGAAGAAGCTCGAAGAGTTGTGCGTACACTCGACCGAGCGCGAGATTGTGGCTTCGGAGGCGGAGCGCGCAAGCATCAAGTATAAGATGGCGGAGTTCATGCGCGACCGCATCGGCGAGGAGTTCGATGGCGTGGTGTCGGGAATGACCGAATGGGGTGTCTATGTTGAGCTCAACGACACGCATGTCGAGGGTATGGCCTTCCTTCGCGACATCGACGAAGATGACTACTACCGCTTCGATGAGGCGCGCTACGAGATTGTGGGTCGCTCGTCGGGCATACGCCTTACACTCGGCTCACCTGTGCGTATTCGCGTTAAGAGCGTAGACCTCAACCGCCGTACACTCGACTTTAAGTTATTGCTAAACAAGAGATAAGATGTCTATAGATTCGATTATAGAGCGCGCCCTTATGCGCGAGCCACTATCGCGTAGCGAGGCATACACCCTCTACGACGTGGCACCCCTTCAGCTACTCTGCGACGTGGCCGACACGCTGCGCAAGAGCGCCGTTAAGGACCCCTCGGTGGTGACATGGCAGATAGACCGCAACGTGAACATCACCAATGTATGCAAGTCGGGCTGCCGCTTCTGCAACTTCCACTGCAAGCCCCACGAGACCGAGAAGGCCTACATAACCACCATGGCGGAGTATCGTCAGAAAATTGACGAGGCTCTCGCTCTTGGAGCAGACCAGTTGCTCCTACAGGGTGGTATGCACCCCAAGCTCGGCATAGAGTTCTACGAGACGCTCTTCAAGCAGATTAAGAGGGAGTACCCCACGCTCCGCCTCAACGCCCTCGGCGCTCCCGAGGTGGCACATATCGCACATATCAGCGGCATAACAACCGTCGAGACATTGGAGCGATTGCGTGCTGCGGGACTCGACACACTGCCTGGTGCGGGAGCAGAGATACTCTCGGATGAGGTGCGCAAGCGTATATCGCCCGCCAAGCCCTCGGCACGCGACTGGGTGTGTGTGATGCACGAGGCGCACAAGATGGGCATACCCACCACCGCAACGATGATGTATGGCCATGTCGAGACGCCACACCAGCGAGTAGACCACCTTATAACGATACGCGACCTTCAGGCGGCAAAACCCGCTGAGTCACGCGGCTTTACAGCCTTCATACCCTGGGTGTTCTGCCCCAAGGGCACACAGCTCGAGCGTGAGGGCATAGCGCCACCATTCTCGGCTACGGAGTACCTGCGCATCATAGCCATGAGTCGCATCGTGCTTCACAACATCACCAACATTCAGGCGTCGTGGCTCACCGTGGGTAAGGAGGTTGCGGAGATTGCGCTCAAGAGCGGTGCAAACGACATGGGCTCGATAATGATTGAGGAGAATGTTGTGTCATCGGCGGGTGCTACAACACGCTTCGACCGCGAGGCTATGCAGTCGACAATTCGCCGTGCGGGCTTCACACCCCGCCTACGCGACCAATTGTACAACTACCGCGACTAAACATGTAAGTCACTATAAATAAAACAGGTGCGCAAACAGTCTTCTGTCTGCGCACCACTTTTTTTTTCGCCTCACAATACTAGAACGAAGCAAGTAACACTATAGTATAGAGGAAATAGAGTAACACATAGAGTGCTATGATACCGATGCCCACCCACAACGAAATTCGAGAGAACTTTCGTGCAGCAAGCGACATAGCCTCAGCCTCCTCGTAGCGACCCTGATTGTAGAGCGAGTCTACCTGCGCAGCCTTAACAATGGCTACGATGCCAGTTGGAACGAAGAACAATATTGTCATTACAATGGCAAACGCAAGATAGTTATCTGGTCTTGGTCTTTCGGAAGTCATAATTCAAATGTCTTAGATTATTTATATTTGCATGCGATTAATAATAGTAGTAGCAATCATCAAAACCACCATACTCATCGATTAGAGCAACCATGATGACGATGTAGGCGATGATAACAACAAAGGTGAGTATAGCACCCACGATGATACCTGCGATACCCAACTTGCGAGCAGAGTTTGAAGCATCGATAGCCTCCTGATGGCAGCCAGACTCCCAAAGTCGGTTTACCTTAACGGCCTTGAGAAGACCCCAAAGGCTGATGGGCCAAAACAAAACTGTGCCGACGATAGTAAGTGCCAAGTTGTTCTTAGGTTTCTGAATATTCTCCATAGTATAAAACGGTTTATGGGTTAATAAATCTATTCTCGTTAGGCAAGCGTCGTCTTGTAGCACCTCGCAAGGCAAGCTATCGACCACACTAACCATAACAAAGTTAAGGCATTTTTCGTGATTTAGCAAATTTTAGCACCCAAAAGAACAATATGCATAGGAAGCGCTATCATATTTTTAGCCACTAAATGGGAATGGGGAACATTGATTAGCCCACGACCCAATTTCTTGTCAGAGTGGTGTGGTAGTGGTGCATCACAAAAGAGACCACCCAGGGATAGTACAGAGTAGTACAGCCCTGGGTGGTCTACTTTTAGTGTTGTGCCGCTAACGCGCCACTATCACAAGAAATTACTTGATGTTGAGCTTCTTGCGGATGTCCTTAGGAATAGCATTCTTGTGAACAACAATGTTCATAGTCTTGTAGCGTGCAAATGCCTTTGTTACATACCACAAGCCCTTGTAAGTACCAGCCTCGCCCCATGAGTTCTTAACCATGTAGTACTCAGTGCCGTTCTGATCCTTTGCGATACCGTAGATCTGCATACCGTGGTCATCAGTAGTCTCCCAGTTGTCGAATGCGAGCTGACGCTCCTCCTGTGTGCACCACTTCTGAGCACCTGCAGTAGCAGCCTGCTTCTGCTCCTCAGTGAGGTTGAGCCACTTTGCCATGTCTGAACCCTGGAGGTCAGCACCTGCAGCCTCATCGGGAAGAACAGCTGTACCCTGACGAGTAAAGCCCTTCTCGCTAACGTCGCTACCCCATGCGATAGTGTAGCCCTCCATGATAGCGTTGTCAAACACCTCCATCAACTCATCGATAGGAAGGTTGTATGACTGTGCCCAACGCCAGTTATCCTGAATCTCGAGAACGAATGATGTGTAGAATGGGTGGTGAGTGTAAGATGCCAAAGATACATAGTCCCCAGCGTTCAAGCCCAAAGACTCGTAGAATGACTTAGGAGTGTACTCCACACCCTCGTATGTGAATGACTCGGGACGCTCGCCGAGGTAGATATCGTGGATAGACTCGATAGCCTTCTTCCACAACATCTCGCCGTCAGGACCTGACTGCAAGCTGCGGTGACGACCCTTTGCGATAGCTGCTACAACAGCATCGCTAACAGCTGAAAGCTCGTTGTGGTTGCTGAGCTCCTTGCCGTACATAACACCTGGACGCATCTCTGCCTCGGGAACAAGACCGAAAGTCTCCATGCCGTAGATAACATCGTAGAATGAACCACCCTGTGAGAATGACACATCACCGTGAGTGCGAACAGCCTTGTCAGCACGATCGAGGTAGGTGTTGTGCACGAGGAACATCTCAGAGAAGTCATACTCGCCCTTACCCATACGCAAAAGCTCTGACTCGATGAATGCCAAAGATGAGTAGCACCAGCAAGTACCTGCCTGGTTCTGATTCTTGATGCTTGTGATAGGGTTCTCCTTCACAACTGTGAACTCGGGAGTGAACTCCTGAGCCATCACACCCGACGCCATCATAAGGCCGAGTGCCAAACCAAAGATTTTCTTCATAATAAAATTAGTTTTAAGGTGATTATTTCTCTATTTTTTTGTCTTTGCTACAATGCGCTGGCAATCGGTATAGGTGAGAGTCTCAACCTTAGAACCACGGGGGATGCGGTAGTTTTTGCCGTTGTATGCTATGTATGGACCATACTGACCACTCTTAATCACCATAGCTGCATCTTCCGAGAAGGTGCGGATGGGCTCCGAGGCTGCACGCTGCTTGGCGATGCTCTCCTGAAGGAGCTCCACAGCGCGCTCATAGGTGATAGTATATGGGTCGTCTGTCTTTGCTAACGATGCGAAGCTCTTGCCGTGGCGCACATAGGGGCCAAACTTACCCAAGCCCACCATGAGTGCCTCACCCTCGTAGATGCCGAGGTTGCGCGGTAGAGCAAAGAGTTCCAACGCCTCCTCCAGGGTGATAGACTCAATGAGCTGTCCCTTCTTCAAGGATGCAAACTGGCCCTTCTCGCCATCAGCGCTCTCGAGCTCTACCATAGGACCATAGCGGCCGATGCGGGCCTTGACGGTCTGACCCGTCTTGGGGTCTACGCCCAACACACGCACTGACTGCGAGCCACGCTCCATCTGTGTGCCTACGGCTGCATCCACAAGCTGGTGGAAGGGGCTGTAGAAGTCGCCCAACATCGAGGTCCATGTAATCTCGCCATCGGCTACGCGGTCGAACTCCTTCTCCACATTCGCGGTGAAGTGGTAGTCGATAATCGACTTGAACTGCGACTCGAGGTAGTCGTTGACAATCATGCCTATATCTGTAGGAGCAAGGCGGCTCTTCTCGCGGCCATAGCTCTCCGTTACGAGCTTCTCCGAAATCTTCTCGCCCGAGAGTGTGAGCTGCACAATCTGGCGCTTCTGACCATCACGGTTCTGCTTAACCACATAACCACGGTTGATGATGGTGGTGATGGTGGGGGCATATGTAGAAGGACGACCGATGCCGAGCTCCTCGAGGCGCTTTACGAGGGCTGCCTCGTTGTAGCGTGCGGGGGCCTGTGTGTAGCGCTCCGATGCTGTGATGGTGGTAGCGATGACGCTGTCACCGACCTGCATCTTTGGCAAGATGCCACCCTCGCCCTCCTGCTGTGCATCCTCATCCACGCTCTCGGAGTAGAGGCGCATGAAACCGTCGAAGCAAACTACCTCACCCTGCGAGATGAACTGCTCCTTGCGCTTCTCAAGGTCGATAACAATCTGTGTGCGGTCAAGCTCCGCAGGTACCATCTGCGAGGCCACGGTGCGCTTCCAGATAAGGTCGTAGAGACGCTTCTCGGCCGCGGTACCCTCAATCTCATTGCGCTCGATGTATGAAGGACGGATAGCCTCGTGTGCCTCCTGTGCGCCCTTGGACTTCGTCTTGAAGTTGTGAGGGTATGAGTACTTGGCACCGAAGAGGCGTGTAATCTCGTTTTTACACTGCGTGATAGCCATCTGCGAGAGGTTCACAGAGTCGGTACGCATATATGTGATAAGACCCTGCTCATAGAGCTTCTGCGCTACGGACATTGTCTGCGACACGCTCATGCCAAGCTTACGGCCTGCCTCCTGCTGCAAAGTAGAGGTGGTGAAGGGGGGTGCTGCATAGCGCTGCACGGGCTTCTCCTCGGCCTTCGACACGGTGAAGCGCTCACCGATACACTCCTTGAGGAACTGCTCGGCCTCGTCACGCGTCTCGAAGCCCTGCGACAAGGTAGCCTTGAAGAGAGTCTTCTCCTGATCCTCAGCGGCATAGAACTGCGCAATGACGCGGAACTGCGCCACCGACTTGAAGTTGATGATGTCGCGCTCGCGCTCAACGATAAGGCGCACAGCAACGCTCTGAACACGGCCTGCCGAGAGTGCGGGGCGTACCTTCTTCCAGAGTACGGGTGATAGCTCGAAGCCTACCAAACGGTCCAACACGCGGCGTGCCTGCTGCGCATTTACAAGGTTGAGATCGATCGTACGGGGGTTCTCGATAGCATCGAGGATGGCGCGCTGCGTAATCTCGTGGAAGACGATACGCTTGGTGCGGTCGATGGGCAAGTCCAAGACCTTCGCGAGGTGCCATGCGATAGCCTCTCCCTCGCGGTCCTCATCGGATGCCAGCCACACGGTCTTCGCCTCGCGAGCCATGCGCGAGAGCTCGTCTACAACCTTGCGCTTATCTTCGGGTATCTCGTAAATGGGCTCAAAATCTTTATCGAGGTTTATACCGAGTCCCTTCTTCGCCAAGTCGCGGATGTGGCCAAAGCTCGACTTAACCTTGAAGTCCTTGCCGAGGAACTTCTCGATAGTCTTCGCCTTGGCGGGGGACTCTACAATAACCAAATTCTCCATTACTCTTCTTAACTTTATTTCAAACAGCAAAACCTATGTAGCGGCACATAGGTTTGCTAAATCATATTCATTAGTTACGCTAACTCACTATCTTACAATAGTATAAGTCAAATCCAAGGTGATTGGTGCTGCGTCTGTGTTCTCCTTGCCACTATCGCCACCATAGACCGCCTGACGGTTGAAGCCGAAGCGATTTGTAGCCTCGGGACCGAGGTAGACGCGGCGATAGCCAACCAACGACTCCGCAGCAGGCTCATACTCCGCAGTGAACATATCCAGCTTCACCTTGCCATTCTCGTCGACATGCTCCTGCGCAGCCTTCATCAACGACTGAACCGTCGTAGATATATCCATCGTATATGCCGCCAACGAGCGGTTGAGATTGCCATCATAATCCAGGCCCGAGGACTCATACGCATAGGCATAGTCCGAGATGCCGACAAACGATGTGCCATACTCCGTGTACATACCCATACGGCTCATCGCGCCATCCATATACACGCCCATGTCGATGGGGTTGATGTTCAAAGGGTCGTAATCCGAGCCCTCAAGGTAGACCTTAAGACGCGCCTGGTTTACCGATACCACAGCATTCTGCTCACTCAAGGCGATATCTGCCAACGACTGGATAAACTCATCGCTGAACCAAATCTCCGTCACAACGCCACCCATGCCATCAACATAGCCTACGCTAACCTCGGGGTTGCTCTGCACATCTGCTACGGCAGAGCCCGCGAAATTGTGCAACACGCGATTGACAGAGACATTACCCGCCTCCAAATCGCGCTCCGCAGTGTTGACATAGAAGTTGTAGGACATATATGCCGTATCGCGGATGATGGTGGGGTCCTCCTCATATCTGCTTCGTGCGTAGAGGATGAGTGCCGAATACTCCAGGTTGGTTGCGAACATAGCGCCTTCGCCCTCAATCTCCTCGGCTGGCTCGATGTAGACACCGCGAATTCGATCAACGAAATCCTTCTCATTGCCAACAACATAGAGGCTATCCTTATCGTAGGCAAAGCCACCGTTAGCCTCAAGCTCCTCGTCGGATGTGAACATCAAGCGTGATATATACTCGCGCGTAGCATCAGTGCGCTGGAGCGTAACAAGAGTACTCACAGGCTTCTCTATGTCACCAACATAGACACCTCGCTCCTGATCGGGATACTCGAACGTGAAGATAGGCTCACTCGAGATGTAGGGCGTGGGGTCGAAGTTGATGTAGAAAGTGGTATCCTCCGACTCCTTGAAGTAGTCGTTCGAGGTAATCTCGTAGACATTGAATTTGTGACGCTTCGTGGTATCACCATGGAAGTCCTGGACATACAACGACAAGACCATAGAGTCGAAGATGGGACGATAACCCCAGCCACGCTCCTCGCCAAGTGTTGCGCCAAAGACCATCTGCGTCATAAAGCCCGCACGGCGCTCACCATAGACATCGCTACGCTCGGCACCGAAGTATCCAACCTCGATATTTGCCGAAGCGATAGAGTCGGTCTGGTAGAGGCGCGTTGTGAGAAGCTGACAACTCTGCGAGTTATCACCCTCCTTCCACTCGCCCATGCGGTAGACGCGGCGCTTAAGCTCCATATTTTGTTTTGTGGGCACGAACTCCGAGCCCAAGGTATAGTCCACCTCGGTGGTGCAGCTCGCCGACACAAGTGCCAGCACCACACACGCCAACATATAGACTATGCCCCTCTTACAACTCATCATAGAATTTTTTGTAGTTATCGAAGACCTCCTTCGTATCGCCCTCGGCATACTCAAGAATCTTCTTGCCTGTACTGCGTGCATACTCCAAAACTGCGGGGTCTGCATCTGCCGAGGTAACGATGATACCATCGGCATAGTCTATAACGTAGCGATAGAGGTTTTCGTACGTGGGCTCCTCCAAAATCGACATTTTGCTATCCATAACACCCTCGCCCTCGAGCTTCTGCTTGAAGTCGGCAGCAAGCGTGCCATCGAACTTGTCGGCACCCAACGACAACACTATCTTCACATCGCGGAACAAGGGGTCGTCATACAACACATGCTTCAAATACATGGGCACAACAGCCGAGAACCAGCCGTGGCAGTGAACAATGGTGGGAGACCAGCGCAACTTCTTGACTGTCTCCAACATGCCACGAGCAAAGAAGATAGAACGGTCGTCGTTATCCTCAAACATCTTACCCTCCTCGTCGTGCAGGATTGCGCGGCGTGAGAAGTAGTCGTCGTTATCGATGAAGTAAATCTGTATGCGTGCAGAGGGTATAGAGGCCACCTTGATGATAAGCTGGTGGTCGTTGTCGTTGATAATGAGGTTCATACCAGAGAGGCGAATAACCTCGTGAAGCTGGTTACGACGCTCATTGATGCAACCGTAGCGAGGCATGAACGTACGCACCTCTGCGCCACGCTCCTGCATCTGACGTGCCATCTCGATGCTGAGCTTCGAGAGCTCATTCTCGGGCAAATAGGGAGAGATCTCCTGGCACACATACAATATCTTATTTGTCGCCATAATTTACTCTTTTTGGGGCAGCTTACGCAACCCTTAAACTATGCAAAGATAGCAATTTTTTTCTACAAAATCAACATCGCATCGCCGTATGTACCAAAGCGATAACCCTCCTCCTTAGCTACCTTATAGGCGTTCATGACCATGTCGTAGCCACCAAATGCCGCTACCATCATCAACTGTGTTGAGTATGGGAGGTGGAAGTTTGATACAAAGGCATCAGCAGAGGTAAACTGGTAGGGGTGGAAGATGAACTTGTTGGTCCAGCCATCCATGGGCTTAATCATACCACCAACCGACACAGCGGTCTCCATGGCGCGCATAACCGTTGTACCAATAGCAACAACCTTGCGACCATCGCGCTTCGCAGCGTTGATGACACCCGCAGTCTCCTCGTTGATGAAGAACTGCTCCGAGTCCATCTTGTGCTTCGACAAATCCTCAACATCGACAGTGCGGAAGTTACCCAAACCCACATGGAGCGTAAGGAAGGCCTTGTCGATACCCTTAATCTCCATGCGCTTCATGAGGTGCTTCGAGAAGTGGAGACCCGCGGTGGGAGCTGCCACAGCGCCTTCGTGCTCGGCATAGATAGTCTGATACCACTCCTCGTCCTCGGGCTCTACCTTTGCGCGAACCCAGCGGGGAAGTGGCGTCTCACCCATAGCGTAGAGCGCCTCCTTGAACTCCTCGTACGAGCCATCGAACAAGAAGCGGAGGGTACGGCCACGCGAGGTGGTGTTATCAATAACCTCGGCACCCATAAGCTCGTCATCACCGAAGTAGAGCTTATTGCCGATACGAATCTTTCGTGCGGGGTCTACCAACACATCCCACAAGCGCAACTCGCGGTTGAGCTCGCGGAGCAAGAAGATTTCGATGTCGGCACCGGTCTTCTCCTTGCAGCCATTAAGACGAGCGGGGAACACCTTTGTGTTGTTAAACACAAACATATCCTTCTCGTCGAAATACTCAATAATATCCTTGAATGTGCGGTGCTCAATCTCGCCTGTCTCGCGGTGGAGCACCATAAGGCGTGCGTCGTCACGATTTATCGTAGGATACTGTGCAATCATATCCTGCGAAAAGTCGAAACCATACTGCGATAACTTCATATCTCTTTCAAAAAAAGCGTGTAACAATCAAGTAATATACGCAAAAACTTCTATTTTGTTTCACACTCGCGCAACTTTTCCATAAAATCGTCGAGCGTGTGCGACTTTTCAACAGTGTAGCCACCACTGCGTGTGCGACGCAATGAGGTTAGGTAGGCACCACTCTGCACCGCCTCGCCAATCTCGAATGCCAACGAGCGGATGTAGGTACCCTTGCTGCAGCGAACACGAATCTTGATGCGGGGCAAATCCCACTCCACAAGCTCCATCTCGTAGATATTGATGAGCGCCTTCTTGAGCTCCACCTCCTCGCCAGCGCGCGCAAACTCATAGGCACGCACACCCTGCACCTTCTTTGCCGAATAGAGCGGGGGCAGCTGCTCGCGCTCGCCCGTGAGGCTCTTGAGCGCCTCCTCGACCATCTCGCGTGTGATATGCTCCGTGGGGTAGGTCTGGTCTACCTCGTGCTCCATATCGCCACTGGGCGTAGTTGCGCCAAGCATAAGCTCCGCAACATACTCCTTCTCCTCGGCCTGAAGCGCCTCGACCTGCTTCGTAGCGCGACCGATACATACGAGCAAGATGCCCGTAGCCAAGGGGTCGAGCGTACCAGCATGGCCTATCTTAATCTTGGGGTAGCCGCACTTGCGCAACTGAAACTTTATCTTGCGCACAACATCGGCACTTGTCCACTCGTAGGGCTTGTCGATAACGGCAACATAGCCCTCGGGGAACTCCACCCCGCGTAATGTAAACTCCTCCATTTACCAATATTATATTATTTAGAACACATACGAACCAATAGCCACCACGCCAACTACGGCGCAGTAGATTGCAAACCAAACGAGCTTGCCACGCTTAACGATGTCTATCATAAAGCGGCATGCGAGGCATCCCACAACAAAGGCGGTCACGAAGCCCGCGATGAGCGACATAGTAGAGATGCCCGCAATGGCGAAGCCATCGTCGACAATATGCAGCAGCGTCTCGCCCATGATAGGTGCCAAGACCATAAGGAACGAGAAGGTTGCAACAATCTCCTTGCGGTTGCCAAGCAACAAGCCCGTAGCAATCGTAGTACCCGAGCGCGAGAGACCTGGCGTTGCAGCCACAGCCTGCGCCATACCGATGATAAGGGCATCGCGATAGGATATATCCTCCTTTTGGCGGGGCTTGGCGTAGTAGGCGAAAGCCAAGAGTGTCGCCGTAACAAGGAGCATACCTCCTACAACCACCATGATATAGTTCGAGGCGAGCACCGCATCTATCTTATCCTTAAGCGTAAAGCCCACGATGCCTATAGGTATCATAGATATAATGAGCTTCATGATATAGGCCTTCTCGGGGTTCATGCCTCGGGTGAAGAGACCTCTCAGCACGCCCACAATCTCGCGCCACAGCACAACGATAGTGCTCAACACCGTAGCTGCATGAAGCACAACATCGAATGCGAGGTTTTCCTCCAGCTCCACACCGAGAAGCTCTTTAGCTAACTGCAGGTGGCCACTGCTTGACACGGGCAGAAACTCCGTAAGTCCCTGAACAGCACCCAGAATTATCGACTCAAATATCTCCATACGCCCTACTTCTCCTCGTTATTTCGCTTGAAGCGTATCATGATACCCAAAGCCACAATCACAAAGCCCAGGAGCACCATGATGGGTGCGAAGGTGATGCGACGGGCAGAGTAGATGGAGTCATCGAACTCCGTAACTGTGTGGTCGCCACCGCCCGACATAAGTATAAATCCCACGACAACAACCAGCAAACCAGCACCCATAAGTGCATAGTTCTTGACACCAAAGGGCATAGGTCTCTTATTGTCGTTCTGCTTATTCTCCAACATATTAGTATAAGTAAATTTTATTCGACTTCATATTCACGAACTTATTGACCGCGAAGGCGCTAAAGAGCGTGGTGATGACAACGCCCACAACAACCAAGGCACCCGCGATGATGCCCACCTCGGTGTAGTTGAGCATAGTCAAGCCCTCGGGGGTGAAGTTATTGGCACCATAGACAACGCCCACGACCATAACTGCGGCAACGATACCCGCGATGATGCCCTGCTTCAGGGCGCTGTTCAACAAGGGACGCATGATATACCATTTCGTAGCGCCCACGAGCTTCATGGTGTTGATGAGGTAGCGCTTCGAGTAGATAGCCAAGCGGATGGTGTTGTTCAACAAAAGCAGCGAGATAATGAGCAACACGGCGAGGAAGGCCAGGAGACCAACAGTAACATACGAGAGCGTGTCGTGCATGCTCTCGACAACATCCACTGGTGGCACAGCGATATACTCCACACCCTCAACGCCCTCAACCGCGGCGATAAAACTATCGACAGATGCCCCATCTGCATACTCCTTGCCAAGCGTAACCTCGTAGCTATTATGCAGTGGGTTCTCGCCAAGCAACAGGTCGAGGTCTACCTCGAACTGCTCGCGGAAAGCCTCATCTGCAAACTTCTCATCCTTGGACATATATCGCACATCGATACACATATCCGTAGCCTTGATGGCCTCCTCGATAGCCGCGCTCTGCTCCTCCGAGAGCTCGTCGGCAACCTCCACCGACACAACGACACCCGTTTCAAGGTCGCGGGCTGCCGAGAGTGCAGTAAAGGTGACATAGCTGACAACGCCAAGCATGAATAGTACCAAGGCGATGCTGATGGTTGATATGGTGTATGAGCGGCGCACCTTGCGGCTCAAACGCTTATCTCTTCCCTCTGACATAATTTTTACTATTACGATTTTTTCGAATTAATCTAATTACAATCAATGCAATAACCGCCACCAGCGACAGGATTATAAGCCATGAGGCGATGCCTGTGATGGTGGTTGCGACACCCCAATTCGGAGCCCTGAATCGCCACTCCACGATGTGCTCACCCTCGGGAAGAACCATGCCTCGCAAGATGTAGTCCACCGCAAAGTAGTCTACCTCCTTGCCATCGACATATGCTGTCCAGCCATTGGGGTAATATATCTCCGAGAAGACACACAACGCCTCCGCAGGGGCAGAATAGTCATATTTGAGATAGTTGGGTGCATACTCCACAAGCTCAATGTCGCCCGAGGCGTCATACCACTCCTCCAGGCCCTCGACACTCTCATTCACAACGGCCGTAGTTGCGAGGTCCACACTGCCCACGGCATCAAGCTCCGCAGCAGGGGTTGCGACACGCTCCACTCCACCGACAAACCATGCTGGGCCAAACGTGTAGGTCTCGTGCGGAGTGCCCCCCGAGATGATGTACTTGGTGTTGAGCATAGCCAGAATCTCGGTGTCGTTGGCATAGATGTAGCGGTTCAAAATATCGTCGTAGCGCTGCAACTTGGCACCGTGGTAGCCATCTACCGAGCGGTGGAAGTTTGCGGCACGAGCGCTGCCTCGGCTATCAATGTCGTAGACGCGGAAGCCCAGCTCCTTATCTCGCAAAATTTCGTTATCTGCCTTCGTGGGCATAACCTCCGTAGGCGAGGCACTACTCCACTTCTCGTCGTTGATATAACGACGGTCAACACCAGCAATATCGAAGACCACGATAGCGCCAACAATGCACAGCATGGCGGCAGCCACAACACCCTTCCTGGCGTTATAGCGCTGCTCAAACATAATACCCGCCACGATAACTACCGCAGTAATAGCGACATAGACAAGCGAGCGGAGTGCATCCGAGGTAAAGGCATCACGGCGCACATCCTCGACAATAAGCCTCAACTGCTCCGCCCAGTAACCACCACCCAGGGTCTCTACAAAATTTGTCATGCCATAGTCGGCAACGATAGCCATCACAACAACCATCAGCACAACAACGCCACCCGCAATGCCGAGGGCGATATACTTCATCTTTGCCGTAACCTCGCTGCTGAGCAGACGCCACAATGCGATGGCGGCAAGCACGGGTACGCTCCACTCCACAACAACCAGCGCCATAGATACGGTGCGGAAGTTGTCATATGCGGGAAGGAGGTCATACATAGCCTCGTAGAAGCCCATAGCGTTGCTACCCCACGCCAACAGGAGGGCAAAGAGGCTCACGGCAACGAGCCACCAGCGGTAGGCATTGGGGGCAAGTACCACGCCCACGAGGGCGAGGAAGATTACCACAGCGCCGAGGTAGGTAGGACCTGCGGTGAAGGGCTGCGTACCCCAATAGTTTGTAGAGGCGGCGAAGGCCTCGTTCGCCTTGTTCTGGTAGAGCCACATGACATCACCATAGAGTTGTTCATCCTGCTCGAGGTAGTACATCAGGTCGTCGTAGGTGATGCTGGGGTCGTACTGCTGATACATGGCCACCGCATCGTCCATCGCCGCACTAAAGAGAGCATCCTGTGCTGCATTGCTTGCGAAGTACTCCTCAACGCGGGGGTCTACATCCATCGAACTTGAGCCCATGTAGTTGGGAACGAGCATATTAAAGCTCTCGGCCTTGCCGTAGCTCCACATGGTGTTGTACTCAATCTTCTGCTGGCGCGCAGCCTCCTCGTCCACGACCTCCGAGCCACCACGCGATGTAGCATCCTTATGCTCGAGGGTGTAGTACAGAGGTGCGAAGTTTGAGCCTACGGCAAGCAATGCCGCTACGGCCAACATGGCTGTGGCGAGCAGGTATTTTTTTAGGCGCTTGGCGAGAATTGAGCATACGAACTCGCTAATCCACAGCGCGATACAAGCAAAGAGAAAGTAGTAGGTAATCTGCGGATGGTTTGCGCCGAGCTCCAACGAGCCGAACAACGCCGCGAGTGCCGAGCCGAGCCACATATTCTTGCGCAGGGCGTACCACACGGCACCCACCAAAGGTGGCGCGTAGACCAGTGCCCACATCTTGGTGATGTGTCCCGCGTCGATGATGAGGAAGAAGTAGGTCGAGAGACCATACGCCAAGCCCGCGATGATGCCTATCCAGGGGTTCACACCCATCAGAACGACTGCCACCATCATGAATATCATGGCGAAGAGTATCATGTTCATGGGGTCGCCAAAGAGTTTGGCTATGCCACTTGCCCCCTGCTTGACACTCTGCGTGGGGTACTCCACATCGATGAGGTAGGCGGGCATACCCGAGAACATACCGCCCGTCCACTGGGGGTCTTCGCCCGTAGCCTCGCGGTGGTTGCGGATGTCTGCCGACATACCCGAGTACTGCGCTATATCGCCCTGACCCAGCGACTTACCCTCGAACTGAGGGGCAAAGAGCGTGGCACTCACAGCCCAGAATATAGCGATGCCCACAACCCAAGGCAATACCTTGTGCAGCCACCACTTGAGCGAATGACGCTCTATATTATCACCAAAAAAATTCATAGTCCTAAACCTCTGTGGGTTATATATACACAATAAATCGCCCAAAGTTACGAAAAAAAGTGCGTTTCTCAATCCTTTCTCTTAAAAAAATCACTATCTTTGCCTAATAGTTTGACCATATAGAAGTATGATTACAATTGACGACATACGCCGACCTATCAGCGCCGACCTCGAAGCATTCGACAAGTTCGTGGCAGACAACTTCAACGCAGAGGGCGAGATGCTCCAGGAGATGCTAACCTACGCACTATCGTCGCGTGGCAAGGGCATACGACCCATACTCACCATGCTCTCGGCACTGACATGCACAGCGGCAACATATCGCCCCGAAGAGCGCAACTGCACAAAGCGCACATACCTCGCGGCACTCATGACGGAGATGATACACACGGCATCTCTCATCCACGACGATGTGCTCGACTCGGCAGATGAGCGACGCGGCAAGCCCTCGGTGAATGCCAAGTGGCAGAGCAACCTCGCAATCATCCTCGGCGACTACATACTTGCCCGCACAATGTCCATCGGTATGGCATCGGCGCAGTACGACATAGTGTCGTATGTGGGCTCGGCGATGGCAGCACTCTGCGAGGGCGAAGTACTTCAGAGCCAGCACGCTAAGAGCCTCGACACCACACGCGATGACTACTTCACAATCATCTACCAGAAGACGGCAAGTCTACTTGGCGTATGTGGCGCATTGGGAGCCATGTCGCTCGGTGCACAGCGCGAAGATATAGACCGCATGCGTAAGTTCGGCGAGGCGCTCGGCATAGCCTTCCAGATTCAGGACGACATCCTCGACTACAACCGCCAGAACAACACCGGCAAGCCCGTGAACAACGACCTCCGCGAGCATAAGATTACCCTACCGCTCATCGAGGTCATGGAGCGCAAGACGGAGGAGGAGCGCAAAGCAATAATCGCGCTTATGGAGCGTTGTGACAAGGATAACGAGGCCCTCGACACGCTGCACAACATGGTACTTAACGAGGGCGGCATAGAGCGTGCACAGCAGGTCATGCAGGCATACCTCTCGCGTGCCATGCACCTTATATCGAAGTATGAGGATACGCCCTACCGCAAGGCGCTACTCGACCTCTGCACCTTCGTTGCCGAGCGCGACAAATAACTGATAATCAATCTAAAATAATAAAATATGAGTACACAAAAGAAAGGTAACTTCTTGGCTATCATCGTGATGATTCTGCTCTTCGGAATGATCTCGTTCGTAACCAACCTCGCATCGCCTATGGGTGATGTGCTTAAGAACCAGTTCGACGTAGCTAACTGGATGGGTACACTTGGCGTATTTGCCAACTTCATCGCTTACGCTTGTATGGGTATCCCCGCGGGTAGCCTACTCCAGAAGCGTGGCTACAAATTTACAGCCTTGGCTGCCGTTATCGTAGGCTTCACAGGTGTCGGCGTGCAGACCATCGCAGGCCTCTTGGATGGCAACCTCGCATTCGGCGTATACTTGCTCGGTGCTTTCATCGCGGGCTTCTCGATGTGTATGCTTAACATCGTCGTAAACCCTATGTTGAATAAGCTCGCTGGCGGTGGCAACCGTGGTAATCAGCTCTTGCAGGTGGGCGGCTCATTCAACTCATTCATGGGTACTGCCGTAATCTTCCTTACTGGCGTCTTCGTGCCCAGCATCGCTGACGCCGAGATTAAGCAGGTCTTCCCATTGATGTTCATCGCATTGGCTATCTTCGCCCTCGCATTCGTGGTTATTCTCTTCACTAACATCCCTGAGAACGAGCGCATTGAGAAGACAGACAGCAAGAACGAGTCGAAGATTGGTCCTATGTCGTTCCGCCACTTTGTGTTGGGCGCTATCGCCATCTTCATCTATGTAGGTGTAGAGGTGGGCATTCCCAATGTGTTGCAGAAGTGGTTGCAGAATGGCGGCCTCGAGGTTGCTGCTGGTAACGCTGAGAGCATCGCTGCTACCGTGGCTGCTACATACTGGTTGTTGATGTTCTTCGGCCGCTTGGCTGGTGCAGCACTCGGCTCGGTATTCTCAGCCAAGAACATGCTTACAGCAGTATCGCTCATCGGCTTGGTATTGGTTGGTGGCGCAATGATTCTCGACCCTGCTAACACCATCAACCTCCCCGTATTCAAGGGCACAGAGGGCTTCGGCATGGCCGAGGTACCCATCAACGCGGCATTGCTCGTGTTGTGCGGCTTGTGCACATCGGTGATGTGGGGCGGCATCTTCAACCTCGCTGTTGAGGGCTTGGGTAAGTACACCGAGCGTGCTTCGGGCATCTTCATGGCGTTGGTTTGCGGTGGTGGTATCTTGCCATTGTTGCAGAACGGCATCGTGGACTGGACAGGCAACTACTTGACCAGCTACTGGGTTATCGTTGCGGGTCTTGCATACTTGCTCTACTACGCTTTGATTGGTTCAAAGAATGTGAACAAGGATATCAAAACAGAGTAAGCCACGGGGCTAACTATCGCAAAATGTGAAGGGGTTGTTGCTACGGCAACAGCCCCTTTTCTTATCATAGTGTGAGCAAACGATGATTAGC
>JAZRJJ010000051.1:0-71219 GCA_045645705.1 Alistipes sp.
GATAGTACCGTCAACGATAGGTGCTACATCGTCAGTGCCGTAGTAGTTATCCACAGCTACGAAGTACCATGAGCTGCCGAAGCCACCCTCATAGTAACCTGCGATAAAGGTGTTCTTTGCAGCATTAGCCTCCTCAACGCAAGTGTAAGTACCCACGATGTTTGAAGCGTTGAACTCTACGCTGTCAGTCACGATATCGATGATGAAGTAGTCGCCGTTGATATTTGTGCCTGGCAATACCATACTAACTGTCCAGTTTGAAGCGCCAAGGCCGTAGTAGTCGCCGAAGTAGTTGAGGCGGATTGTACCCTCAGTGTGGTTGAAGATGAGGTCCTCGGTAAGAGTTGAGTAGTAGTCAGGCTTGGGAACCTCGATGTAGCCGAGTGCCAAAGAGCCCTCGTAAATTACGCGGTGTACCTTGCCGTCAACCATCTTCAAGATAGCCTCAAACTTGTTCTCAGTAATGATAAGAACGCCATCCTCAATCTTTGTCTCTACAAGGTTACCATCCTGGAATGTCTCCATGCGCACGCTGTAGAAGTCACCGAAGGTCTCACCAACGCCAGAGTTAAGATAGTCGTAAGCGAATACACCCTGTGGAAGAACAGGTGCAGAGGCATCAGTAGGAGTTGCAGAATAGATATCGAAGCGGTAGTATGTGTCGAGGTAGAGGTCGCTCCAGCCAGTAGTACCATTCTTCGAGAGGATAGCAAAGTAGTTGGGATCCTGTGAGTATGCAGTACCGTAGTACTCGCCATTAAGCGCTGTAGCCACGAACTCTACATCTACGGCCATACCTGCATCCTGGCGTACGAATACGTCGAATGTCTGCTCGCCATAGGTTACGTTAAGCGTAGCAACACGCTGCTCCTCAACATTGTTGAAATCAACATTGAAGGTGATAGTATCGGCAACGGTGATGTTGTTAACCCACTCCTGGTTAGCAGTTACTGTGGGCTTTGCGCCCGCCTCACCGTCAGTGATAGTGTAGTTTACAACGCCCTCACCGCCATAGAAAGCCACATCTACTGACTTCTCGGTAACGTCGAGAGTACCCTTCACCTTGCCACCCTCGGGACCCTCGGGAGTCTCACATGCTGTAAAGGCCACGAGAGCCACAGCAAGCATCAAAAAATACTTCTTCATAATTTAGATAAATGTTATAGTTTAATTAAGTTATTACTCGCAGCTCTGATCCTGGTAGTCGAGGATGACGCCCTGGAATGTACCAACGATACGATTGCCGTTGTCATCGGTGCTGTCAATCTCGAATGTGTAGTCGTTAGTGCCGTTCTTTGTAACCTTAACAGTACCAGATGTCATAGGCGCAGCCTGCGACATATCCACCTGGCTCTGTATGCACCAGAGATACCATGCATGCAACTGAAGGCTATCGTCACGAAGACGGCCTACAGGGATAGTATAAGCATAGTCTGTTGTATTCTCGTCGTGGAACTTGTACTCGCCAACGATGCCATCGAGGTTAGCAAAGCCACCGAGCTCCTTTGGCACGATAAGGTCAAGGATGATGTATGCGCCATTGTAGGGGTTAGTCTCGGCAACCATGTCGATAAACCATACATCGTAGCCCAAGCCAAGGTGGTCACCACGGTAGCGTGCGTTGATGCGGCCATCTGTAACATCGATGTTGATGTCGCTGGTGTACTGGCTCACGGGGTATACATCAGCATAGGTATCCTTGATATAGTCCTCCATGACTGTTGAGCCGTGGTACTCGATGTGGTGAACCGAGCCATCGAAGAAGGTCACATCTGCGATGATGCTATCCTCTGTCACTACGAGCGTTGCATCGGCATAAGCCGTTGTAGTGTAGGCAGGAGTAAAGAGGTAGCTGTTATCTTTGTAGCCATCGATAGTGCCAGGGTTACCCGAGCGTGAGTGGTCCATCTTGTATGTACCCACAGGGATGCGGTGTGTAGAGTTGAACGACGAAGCGGTGTCAGAGTAGATGTCGAAACGATACTCCGTAGCACCATCCTGCTTTGACTGGTAGTGGTCAGCACGCATATCGCCAAGGATTACGAAGTAGTTGAAGCCCTTGGTGTTGATATACTTACCCCAGTATGTACCGCCGAGGTGAGTAGCGTCGAATGTAACATCCGCATGCTTCATGCCCTTCTGCTTAACCATAACCTGGAAGTTATACTCGCCATACGAAACCTTGATGGTTGCGCTACGCTCCTCCTCGCCATCGTAAGAAGCAACGGTGAATGTCACCTTACCCTCCTGGGTGCTTGTGAGGTTCTCAATCCATGCAACAGCTGTCGCAGCCTCTGCGATGTTTGCGCGTGTAGCGTCGAGTTTCTCGAACTCATAGGTGATAACACCCTCGCCACCTGCAGCCTCGAAGTTCATCACAGACTGCGATGTAAGCTTAATCTTGAGGTTTGCATCAACCTCGTTTGTACCACCCTGTGGTGTCTCACACGATGTGAGTGCAACTGCCACAAGGGCAATCAAAGAGAGAATTTTTTTCATTGTAGTGTTCATTTATGTCATTAATCCTAACTTAAATCTCTTAGTTTGCGGGGCTATTAAGCTCGTGGCCACCCATATTTCCGAAGAAGGGGTCGAAGCCAATCTCGCCAACATAGTGCATCTTCAATACGTCGAGCGTAGCAGTGCGCATATCAACAAAGATGTCATACTTGCCATCCTTGTGCTCAATCTTCATAGAGCCATCCAACAGAGGCACCTCGCGACCACGAATCTTTGCCAAGCAATAGTCGATATCGAAGCACCAGCCTGTGCCCTCGGTGTCGCCAATGTAGTATGTACCCGCGGGGATTACATAGTTTTGGATGGTCTCGTTGCCAGCTGTGAAATCGAGCGAAAGCACGATGTCGTTGGTAATAAGGTAGAGGATGAAGTTGTTGTATGAGGCCATGTACGCACCCTGAACTCTATCCCAGATGATAGGATACTGACCCTCGGGCATAACCCATACCTCATAGCTATCCTCGTTGTATGAAAAGTAGATGTCATACTTCTTACCCTGCTCGGCTGCAACCTTAATCTCGTAGTTAGAGTCGTTCTTAACAACGAGCTTGATAGCGCCCTCCACAGCATAAGCCTCCGAAGATGCCGCGCCAAGAGTACCAGCATCGCCACCGTTGCAACGAACAACGAACGACATATCCTCGACAAACTTGATGCCCTTAGCTGAGAGATACTTGCCATCAGAGTTAAGCACTACATCCTCCTCGCGGTTGTTACCCTCAAATGAGCCAAAGATAGACCAGCGCTTCTCGCCGGGCTTCAACGCCTCCTCGGCCTCCTCGGGATTTGTACCCTCGGTCATGATGCGGTAGTCCGAAAGGTCGGCGCTGAGGTAGATGTCGTAGCGACCAGCCTCCGCAACATGGATGTTGCTACCCCACGACTTTGCCTCGTAGATGGTGTTAAGCTCCGCGACCTGACCATTACCGCCATAGCACTTCTCGGTGCCGTTGAAGATGAAGTTGAAGTTATCATCCGCAGCGAGCTCGAAGCCCTTAGCCACAAAGTAGTCACCCTCCTGGGTCATAGCAGTAGCATCACTCTTTGCCCACTCGTTCATAGTGCCGTTAATAGCCCAGCCCTCAACATACTCGGGCTCGTTGCCACCGCCATTCACTACGCCAGCCTGCTTAACAGTAACCTCGAATGAGAGCTCCTTGATTGAGGCCTTGATGGTAGCCTCACGAGCCTCCTCCGACTCGTTGGCAGCAACCTCGAAGTCGATTGCAGAGGCGAGTGCCTCAACCTCCGAAGCGACACTAATCCACTCCGCTGCGCACTCAACAACAATAGCCTCGCCAGCATCAACGCCATCGCAAGCAAAGGTAATAGTACCCTCGCCACCCTCGGCTGCGAACTCCACACTCTTCTCAGAGGTGAGCTCCAATGTCGCCTGCTTTGGCTCCTCAACGGGAGCATCGGGGCCCTCACCACATGCTACGAAGAGCATGGGGAGAGCCAACAATGAATACAAAAGCTTTTTCATTATATCAGTCAATGTTTCGTTACACTATATAAAAGTCTACTCCTCAACCTTGAGATACTTATCCAACCAGCTGAAGAACTCGCGGTTCCATACTACGCTGTTCTGGGGCTGGAATACCTGGTGTGCCTCGTTCTCGAACGATACCAAGCGAGCGTCGATACCCTGAACGCGTGCTGCGGTGAATGCCTCGAGCGACTGGCTGTAAGGAATACGGTAGTCCTTCTCGCCTGTGATAATCATGATGGGGCTATCCCAGTTTGCCACCTTCTTGTGGGGTGAGTTAGCGTATGAGCGCATTGCAGTAGCGTTGTCTGTCTCCCAGTATGCGCCACCGTAGTCGTTAGTCACGAAGAAGAGCTCCTCGGTGTGGCCATACATAGACTCGAAGTTGAAGATACCGCAGTGTGCGATGAAGGCCTTGAAGCGACCCTCGTGTACACCTGCGAGGTAGTATGTAGAGTAGCCACCATAAGATGCACCCACGCAACCACGGTGGTCAACATCTACCCATGGCTCCTTCGATACCTCGTCGATTGCGGCGAGATAGTCCTTGATGTTCTGACCAGAGTAGTCGCCAGAAATCTGGTCTGTCCACTCCTGACCGAACGATGGGCAACCACGGCGGTTAGGCGCTACGATAACATAGCCCTGTGCTGCCATGAGCTGGAAGTTCCAGCGGTAGCTCCAGAACTGCGATACGGTGCTCTGAGGACCACCCTGGCAGTAGAGGAGCGTTGGATACTTCTTTGTGGGGTCGAAGTTGGGAGGAAGAATTACCCATGTGAGCATCTTCTTGCCATCAGTAGTTGTAATCCAGCGCTCCTGAACCTCACCCATCTTGATGTGCTCGTAAATCTCGTGGTTTACATCCGTAAGCTGTGTCAACTCACCGTTCTCGAGGTTTACATCGTAGAGCTCGACACCCTTCGAGATTGTGTTCATGTTTGCCACAATCTTACCCGCAGCGAATGTGAAGTTGTTGATGTCGTGGTTACCAGCGGTGATAGCCTTCATGTTACCATCGAGGTCGATGTGTGCCACCTGGTGAGTACCGCGCCATGGAAGTACGAAGTACATAGCCTCGTTACCATCCCACGCTACCTCTGTCACGCAGTAGTCCTGACCGCGTGTGATGTATGTGCACTCGTTTGTATTAAGGTCGAATACCCAGAGACGCTGCTGGTCAGCCTCGTTGCCGGGGCGACGCTGTGAACGGAAGGCAATCTTAGTGCCGTCGGGCGAGAACACGGGATACTTGTCGTAGCCTACGAACTTGTCTACGCCAGTTGCTGCAGCCTCCTTTGTGAGGTTGCGAGTCTCCTCGGTAGCGAAGTTGTAGAGGAAGATGTCAGAGTCCGTTGAGAGCGCATACTCTACACCTGTCAAGGGTTTGCAAGTGTATGCGAGCAAGCTACCGTCGGGCGAGAGTGTAATCTCTGCAGTGTCGAAGTAGGGAGCAAGGGGTGAGTCGTATGCCGCATCAGCACCGATGATATCCTTGCCGTTTACAATCTTGCCATCCTTGTAGTCTGCAGCGAAGACATGGAGGTATGAGCCATCATCCCAGTAGTCCCAGTGGCGTACCATGAGGTCGTCATAGATGCGCACCTTCGACTTGTCCATATCCTCATACTTGTTCGAGCCCTTAAGCTTTGCCACCTCTACGCGCTTTGTGTAGAAGGCGTGGTCGCCAGCGATGCCGAAGCCCTCAACGCCACCAGCAACATCCGATACCTGCTTGAGGTTGTCGCCGTTGCTATTGAAAGACCACACCTGCATCTCGCCAGAGCGGTTAGACATAAAGGCGATAGTCTCGTTGTCGAGCCACTGTGGAGCGGTGTTTGTAGATTTGTTGTCCGTTAGGCGTACCTCCTCGCCTGTGGCCATGTCGCGCAACACCAATGTTGTGAGGCCACGGTTCTCCGCCATGTTGTACTCTGTGAGAGTGTAGAGGAGTTTGCTGCCATCGGGGGAGAGAGTCTGTGAGCCGATGCGACCCATCTTCCACATAACCTCAGCGGTGAGGATACCTGCCTCCTTCTCGGCCTCGGTCAATGCGTTGTTAATCTCAAGAGGCTCGGGCTTGTTGTTCTCGGCCTCACTCTCGCAACAGCCACCAAGGGCGAGTAACGATGCAAAAGTCATAAGATAGAAAAATTTTTTCATAATATTTTGGTTATAGTTTTAATAAATTTCCAACACTTTGGTTAGGTTGTTCCCTCTTTTTCGTATCTTTGCACTCAGTAACATGAAACCAAGCGCAACATATACCATCCATTTCTGTGCTTCAACGCTGCATATCAGCTCTAAAGCAGATAGTTCCAGCGCGTGCATCATGTATGCGTGTGCGCAAGAAAAAAATCTGCGTGCGAATATAATAAAAAAAGTTGAATCCTGCAAATCGGTCACCCTTGTTACCGACGACCCCGAAGTAATATTTGCGGCGTTGTGCCGAGAGTTTAAGGTTGTCAGAGCCGCAGGAGGCGTAGTCACAAACAACCGTGGCGAGCTGCTGATGATACGCCTGCGCAACCGCTGGGACCTACCCAAAGGGCACATCGAAGAGGGCGAAGATAGCCGCACCGCCGCACTGCGCGAGGTCGAAGAGGAGACGAAAATAAAGGCAGAGGCGCTTGACAGCGAGCCACTTGCAACGACATGGCACGCATATAACATCTATGGACCCTGGGAGCTAAAGTCTACCGACTGGTGGCGTATGCACACATCGGAGGAGAACACCCCACAGCCCCAAAACGAGGAGGGCATAACCGAGGTGCGATGGATGGATGGCGAGGCACGCGCCGAGGCACTAAACAACACCTACGAGACAATTAAAGAGGTGGTGCGTGCGTTAGATGCTAAAAACGATTAAGACTATGAATAAGATACTTTGGGTGGACGATGAGATTGATCTCTTGAAGCCACATGTAATGTTTTTGACGGCCAAGGGCTACGAGGTTGACACCTGCAACAATGGCTACGACGCCGTTGAGATGGTGGGCACCACCTCCTACGACCTGGTAATCCTCGACGAGATGATGCCTGGCATGACGGGCCTCGAGACGCTTCCTCTGATTAAGGAGGCGCGCCCCTCTCTACCCGTGATTATGGTGACAAAGAGCGAGGAGGAGAACATCATGGACAAGGCCATCGGCTCGAAGATTTCGGACTACATCATCAAGCCCGTAAACCCCAACCAGGTGCTCCTCTCGATAAAGAAAAACCTACACTCACAACAGCTTGTTACAGAGCAGACTACGGCAGATTATCGCGCCGAGTTTGGACGCATCGCAGCACAGCAGCAGTCGGCCTCGACATTCACCGAATGGGGGCAGCTCTACCGCAAGGTTGTGGGCTGGGAGATAGAGCTCGCCGCATCTTCCGACAAGAGCATCCGCGAGGTGCTCGCCTACCAGAAGGATGAGGCAAATCAGGCCTTCTCGAAGTTCGTACGCCGCAACTACTACGACTGGATAAATCGCCGCATCGACGACAAGGAGATACCCACTATGTCGCACACCCTGATGCGTCACCGAATCTTCCCCGAGGTGGATAGCGCCGAGCACACTACACTGCTCCTTATCGACAACATGCGCTACGACCAATGGCGCACGATAGCACCCATGCTCCGCGGCCTCTTCGACATCGACACCGACGACTTCTACTGCGCCATCCTGCCCACCGCGACGCAGTATGCGCGCAACGCCCTATTTGCAGGCTTGATGCCCCTCGCAATTGATAAGCTGATGCCCGATAAGTGGCTCAACGACAATGAGGATGGTGGCAAAAATATGTACGAGGAGGAATTCTTGAGACGACTCATCTCGCAGGCTGGAAAGAGGTACAAACTATCGTTCGACAAGCTCGTTCGCCCCGAGGCGGGACGCAAGCTTCTGGATAACATGCAGCATATCTACGATGCTGACTTCTCGGTCATCATCTACAACTTCCTCGACATCCTCTCGCACGCCCGCACCGAGACCGACATCATCCGCGACCTTACAGACGATGAGGCATCGTTCCGCTCGCTCACACGCTCATGGTTCGAGCACTCGGAGCTATACACGCTGCTCAAAATGCTCTCCGAGCGCGGACACAAGGTCATCATTACCTCGGACCACGGCACAATCCGTGTGGACAACCCCGTGCGCGTGACAGGCGACAAGGAGACATCGGCGAACTTGCGCTACAAGACGGGCCGCAACCTCGCGTATAACGCACGCGATGTATATGAGGTGACACGCCCCGAGGATGTGCAGCTGCCATCGGGACGCCTCACGTCGAGCTACATCTTCGCCTACAACCGCGACTTCTTGGTCTATAACAACGACGCCAACAAGTATATACGCTACTATAAAAACACATTCCAGCATGGCGGCATCTCGATGGAGGAGATGATTATCCCCTATGCTGTGCTTAAACCAAAGAATAAATAGTACACTATGAGTAAGATAATCGAAATCAATTCGTTGGATGAACTTGACACCGTTGCCGAGGCTGTCATCAACTCGCTCAATGGCCGCACGGTCGTAGCCTTCGATGCACCCATGGGTGCGGGCAAGACCACACTCATCAGCCGCATCGCCGCACTGCTTGGCGCCGAGGACTCGGTGACAAGCCCCACCTTCGCCATCGTAAACCAGTATGAGGGTACCGATCATACCATCTACCACTTCGACATGTACCGCATCGAGCGCGTGGAGGAGGCCCTCGACTTCGGCTCGGAGGAGTACCTCTCGTCGGGTGACCTATGCCTTGTTGAGTGGCCCGAAAAGATTGAGCCACTGCTCCCAGACGACACCATGGTCGTAAGGATTGAGATATTGTCCGATACGGCGCGACGTTTTGAAATTCAATAATTTTGACTACCTTTGCGGCCAAAATTTTGATAGCATGGAGAAATACGAGTCTATACAGCAGCAGATTAACCACCCCGCATCACTTATCTATCCGCTTATCTCGCGCATGGATTTGTTTAGCGCAGCCCTCAAGGACAAGGTCGAGGAGTGGGAGGCTACGCCCGACAGTTGCTCATTCAAGGTCAAGGGCATGAAAATCTGCATGCGCATCGCTGAACGCGTTGAGAACAAGCATGTTAAGTTCGTATCTGGCGAGGGCGGCATACCCCTCGATTTCGCATTCTGGATTCAGCTCAAGGAGGTTGCTCCCAAGGATACGCGCGTAAGAATGGTGATGCACGCCGAGCTCAACATGATGATGAAGATGATGATTGGCAACAAGATTCAGAAGGGTCTTGACGACGCGGTTACGCAGTTGGCAGCATCACTTAACCAGTTCAAATAAGAGGCTTAAAACCTCCCTATTATTTGCAAAATAACACGTTGCAAACGTAAAAAAGTCAGATTTTGCTTGCAAATTCAGTGAAGTTGCCGTATATTTGCGGACATTTTTTGCTGAAGTTCCCCCACAGGTAGGGCAAAAGATAGAAATATATTGTTATAAATAAACTAAAATAAACTGATTTACAATTATGACTAAGGCCGATATCGTAAACGAGATCGCGAAGTCTACTGGTGTTGAGAAGATCCAGGTTCAGGCTATCGTAGAGGCATTTATGGAGAGCGTTAAGGGCGCAATGATCAAGGGCGAGAATGTATATCTCCGTGGTTTTGGTAGCTTCATCATCAAGAAGCGCGCTACTAAGGTTGCTCGTAACATCTCTAAGAACACAACTATTACTATCCCCGAGCACAATATTCCTGCTTTCAAGCCCGCAAAGAGCTTCGCAGGTGAGGTTAAGTAGTTTTTACAAACCATTTAATATTATACAATTATGCCAAACGGAAAGAAGCACAAGCGTCATAAGATGGCTACGCACAAGCGTAAGAAGCGTCTTCGCAAGAATCGTCACAAGAAGAAGTAATTTTTCTTATTTAGGACATAGATGAAGCTAAGGCAAGTCCTTAGCTTCACCTATTTACACAGGATTACATTGTAGCATTATGAACAGAGAACTAATTATCAATGTAACTCCAACCGAAGTCTCGATAGCACTGTGTGAAGACAAGGTACTCGTCGAGCTTAACAAAGAGCAGTGTCAGACGGGATTCTCGGTAGGCGACATCTACCTCGGTCGCGTACGCAAGATTATGCCCGGCCTGAACGCAGCATTCGTAAACATAGGTCACGAGAAGGATGCCTTCATCCACTACCTCGACTTGGGTCCCAACTACCGCTCCCTCGAGCGCATCGTACACAGCAGCCAGAATGGCCGCCGCCAGATAAGAGTCGAGGGCATGAAGATTGAGCCCGTGCTTGAGAAGGAGGGTCGCATTGGTGACCACATCAAGCCTGGCGACTTGGTCATGGTGCAGATTGCCAAGGAGGCAATCTCGACAAAGGGTCCACGTCTTACGGCAGATATATCACTCGCCGGACGCAATGTGGTATTGGTACCATTCTCGAATAAGGTGTTTGTATCGAACAAGATACGCTCGAACGCTGCAAAGAAACGACTTCGTAAGGTTGCACAGGAGGTGCTTCCACAAAACTTCGGTGTCATCATCCGCACGGCAGCTGCCGATGCCGAGGACATCGACATCATGCAAGACATACTCTCTCTTGTTGAGAGATGGAACAAGACTCTTGCCACAATGCGCAAGAGCGAGGCTCCCGCTCGCCTGATGAGCGAAATGAGCCGTGTAAATACAATTATTCGCGACTCGCTCAACGACACATTCTCACAGATTATGGTCGACGACGAGACGATGTACAACGAGATTAAGAGCTACGTTCACGCCATCAAGCCCGACATGGAGCACAAGGTGAAGCTCTACACAGGCAAGGTGCCTATCTTCGATAACTTCGATGTCGCGAAACAGATTAAGTCGTTATTTGCAAAGTATGTATCGCTCCGCCGCGGAGCATACCTCATCGTCGAGCACACGGAGGCTATGCACGTCATTGACGTCAACTCTGGCAACCGTACAAAGGCCGAGGACGACCAGGAGCAGACAGCCTTGGAGGTGAACCTTGCAGCAGCAAAGGAGATTGCACGCCAGCTCCGCCTACGAGATATGGGAGGTATCGTCATCATCGACTTTATCGACCTTCGCAAGGCACCCAGCCGCCAGACTCTCTACGAGGAGATGCAGAAGTTGATGGCATCGGACAAGGCCAAGCACACCATCTTGCCATTGACCAAGTTTGGTCTTATGCAGATTACACGCCAGCGTGTACGCCCCATCGCCATGGAGGAGACATCGGATGTATGCCCCACATGTCATGGCACAGGCAAGGTAGGTCCCACCATGCACCTTGAGAAGAGTATCGAGGAGCAGATTCAGCTCCTCAGCGAGAAGGGTTGTCGCTTTGTAAACCTTAAGGTAAGCCCCTATGTTGAATCGTATCTGCGCAAAGGATTGTTTTCGCTCCGCATGCGTTGGATGTTAAAGTACAAGATGCGCATCAAGATTACGACCGAGCAGAGTGTCGGCATGATCGATGTTGCATACCTTGACAAAGAGGGCAAATCGCTTCTAATGTAACTAACACGAGTTTAAGGTATAGGAAGCGTGGATTATTTGAAAGGTCTCGTTCGCAACTCCAAACAGGCGAATGAGCTACAAAAATGTTTGGAAAAATTAGGCTCTACCGTCCATCTCGAGCAGATGGTCGGCGGAGCCTATTCGCTTTATGCTGCGAGCACTGTCGAGCGTATGGGTGGCATACACATCTTCCTCACCGACGACCGCGACAGCGCAGCATACCTCGTTAACGACCTCTACGAACTGCTTGGAGAAGAGAGGGTTGAGTTCTTCTCATCGGGTTATAAGCGCTCCGCCGCCTATGGTAGCGAGGATGCTCAGGGCGTGGTGCGCCGCACATCGGCACTCAATGCCATCACCACCTTCAAGGAGGGCTTCCTTGCGGTATGTACATACCCCGAGGCCCTGGCCGAGAGCGTTGCCGAGCGCGTCGATATGGCCGAGCAGTCGCTACACCTCAAGGTGGGTGACAAGTTGGAGCAGAGCACGCTTGTCAACTGGCTCATGGAGCATGGCTTCAATCGCGTAGACTTTGTCTACGAACCAGGTCAGTATTCGGTGCGTGGCGGTATCGTCGATGTCTTCTCGTATGTGGAGTCGAAGCCCTACCGTGTCGACTTCTTTGGCGACGAGATAGACTCGTTGCGCCGCTTCGACATCTCGAGCCAGCTATCGCACGAGAGACCCGAGAGCGTGGAGATTGTGGCAAACACCATGAGCGATGGCGAGGGTGCCAACCGCGTCTCGTTGGCCCGCTTCGCACAGGGTGCTACATGGTGGATTGCGGATGGTGACTTCGCACTACGCAAGGTCGCCGAGGTGCGCAAGAAGGTGCTGGAGCAGGCCGAAACCGAGGAGGAGGCTCGCTCGTTGGCAAGTCGTGTGACCTCGCGCCAGATACTGCTCAAGGATATGGAGGAGTCAAGCATCGTGGTGTGGCGAGACAACATCCGCGAGCGCCGCGCTACGCACACCATCACCTTCAACACTACACCCCAGCCCGCCTTCAACCGCAACTTCGAGATGTTGGCCGACGACATCCGCTGGAATGGCGAGCGTGGCTACACGACATCCATCCTCTCGCACAACAAGGCGCAGATGGAGCGTCTTAACAACATCTTCCACCAGATTGGTCGCAAGGAGGTGTCGTTCCGCGCCGAGGACATAGTGCTCCACGAGGGCTTCATCGACAACGACCTCAAGGTCTGCGTATATACAGACCACAACATATTCGACCGCTACCAGCGCTACCGCCTGCGCGACGAGATTAAGCGCGACGAGCAGATGACCGTAGCAGAGCTTAACGCCCTCAAGGTGGGCGACTATGTCGTGCATATAGACCATGGCGTAGGTCGCTTCGGAGGCCTCGTCAAGCTAAACGAGAATGGCCATACCAAGGAGGCTATCAAACTGATATACAAGGACAACGACATCCTCTTTGTCAATGTCCACGCCCTGCACCGCATCTCGCGCTACAAGAGTGGCGAGGGCGAGCCACCCAAGATTTACAAGCTCGGAAATGGCGCATGGCAGAAGCTTAAGGCTACGACCAAGAAGGCCGTTAAGGACATATCGCGCGAGCTTATTGCCCTCTACGCCAAGCGTAAGGCCTCGACGGGCTTTGCCTTCTCCGAGGACGGTTACCTGCAGCAGGAGCTCGAGGCATCGTTCAAGTGGGAGGATACGCCCGACCAGCAGACCGCCATCGCTGCCGTCAAGCGCGACATGGAGTCCGACCAGCCGATGGATAGATTGGTATGTGGCGATGTGGGCTTCGGCAAGACCGAGGTGGCCATACGCGCAGCCTTCAAGGCGGCATGCGACGGCAAGCAGACGGCAGTCCTTGTCCCCACCACAATCCTTGCATTGCAGCACTATCGCTCCTTCTCGGAGCGTCTGCGCGACCTGCCTGTAACGGTGGAGTATATCAACCGCACAAAGTCGGCGAAGGATGCGCGACGCATAGCCGAGGAGCTCAAGGCGGGAAAGATTGACATCCTTATCGGCACACATAAGATGCTCTCGAAGCAGATTGAGTTCCACGACCTGGGACTACTCATCATCGACGAGGAACAGAAGTTTGGCGTGGCAGCAAAGGAGAAGCTAACGCAACTCTCGGTTGCTGTGGATACACTTACACTCACCGCGACACCCATTCCGCGAACACTGCAATTCTCACTTATGGGTTCACGCGACTTGTCTGTTATCTCTACCCCACCGCCCAACCGCCAACCTATTGTCACGGAGTCGCATACATTTAGCGAGGAGGTGATAAAGGATGCCATCGAGGAGGAGTTGGCACGCGGTGGCCAGGTCTACTTTGTGCACAACAAGGTGGATGACTTGCAGCGCATCGCGGGCTTGATTACACGCCTCTGCCCCAAGGCACGCGTGGGCATCGGTCATGGCCGCATGAAGGCCGACGAGATGGAGAAGCTCATCATGAACTTCATCTACGGCGAGTTCGATGTGCTTGTGGCTACGACAATCATCGAGAACGGCATCGACATCGGCAATGCCAACACCATCATTATCAACGATGCACACCACTTCGGACTGAGCGACCTGCATCAGTTGCGTGGCCGCGTTGGTCGTAGCGACCGCAAGGGTTTTTGCTACTTGCTCTCGCCGCCTGACGAGCTTATCGGGGGTGATGCACGCCGCCGTCTGCGCGCCATCGAGGAGTTCTCGGACCTCGGTTCGGGCTTCAACATCGCGATGCAGGACCTCGACATACGCGGCGCGGGTAACCTCCTGGGCGCCGAGCAGAGTGGCTTCATCGCCGATGTAGGCATCGAGACATACCAGAAGATTTTGCAGCAGGCAATCTCGGAGTTGCGTGCCGAGGGTCTCGACACTTCGGGCTTGAGCGAGGCCGAGAACGACGCTATGAAAGATATATCGTTTGTGGACGATGCGACCATCGACATCGATGTGGATGCCTCTATTCCTGATAGTTACGTGCGCTCACAGAGCGAGAAGATACGCCTCTATCGCGAGATTGATGCTATGCGCAGCGACGAGCAGTTCGAGGCATTTGCGACACGCCTCGTCGACCGCTTCGGCGCTATTCCACAATCCGTGCGCGAACTTATCGACGTCGTGAAACTACGCCGCGAGGCTATAAACCTCGGCATGGAGCATGTCAAAGTTAAGAATGGTCTGCTCATCGCGCGCTTCGTGGGCGACAACAACTCGCCATTCTTCAAGACCGACACCTTCCTCAACATGTTGCGCAGGGTCGTGGCAGAGCCCGATAGATTTGTGGTCAAGCAATACAATAACCGCCTATCTATGACCGTTAGAAAGATATACTCCATAGCCGAAGCCGTAGCCATGCTTCGCCACTTGGCCGAAGCGGCAAAGCCAAACAGTTAATACTCAACGCAATGAACCTGATAATCGACATAGGTAACAGCCGCGCAAAGGTTGTTGTGATGGATGGCGACACACTCATCGAGGAGTATGTTGCGGAGGAGTTCAGCCACTCGCTATTCGCGGAGATAATGGAGGCCTACCCCACCATCACGCGCGCCATAATCGCCTCAACGCGTGGCGATGAGGATGTGGTCAAAGGAATTGTGGCGGAGCGCATTGGCAAGGTCGTGGTATTCAAGCCCGCGACGACGCCCATACCCCTCGCAAACCACTACCACACTCCCGAGACACTGGGTGCCGACCGCCTCGCCGCAGCCGTGGGAGCACAGGCCATGTACCCCGATAGCGACATCATGATTGTCGACTTTGGCACAGCCATAACAATCGACTTTGTGGAGGGCGGAGCATTCAAGGGTGGCAACATATCGCCTGGTGTTACGACACGCTTCCGCGCCTTGTCGGATTACACCGCACGCCTGCCACGTTGCTATGCAACGGAGGAGGTTTTAGACTACGGTCGCACAACGAAGGAGGCCATCGAGCAGGGGGTGATGCGAGGTGTTGAGCATGAGATTTTGGGCTACGTGGAGGCATTTTTGCAAAAAAATGTAAAAAAACATATAATTTTCACCGGAGGTGACGCAAAATATTTTGTAAAGAGAATTAAAAATACGATATTTGCAGACTGTGAGCCGGTTGTTTTCGGACTCAATAGAATTTTGAACTACAATGCAGAGAGGATATAAGTCAATACTTGGTTTAATCGTGGCACTTGTTGTCGTGCTTTTGCCCCTTGTGGCAGAGGCGCAGACAAGCAGCATCAACGCCTATTCGCCATACTCGATGTATGGTCCAGGTGAGTTGCTCACGCCAGGCAATGTGCAGATGCGCTCGATGGGTGGCATCGGCATCGGCTTGCGCGCAACAAACCAAGTCAACACCCAGAACCCCGCCGCAGCAAGCAGCGTACCCCGCAAGAGTTTCTTGTTCGATGTCAGCGTCGATGGCACACACTATCGCAACAACCAGCTTAAGTTCGATGCTTCGGGCGCCGAGAGCGGCAAGGCAAAGACTGCATACAACACCGCCAATATCCACAACATCTCGTTGGCATTCCCCTTGGTTAAGGGCATGGGCGCCACATTGAGCGTCTCACCTTATAGCAGCGTGGGTTACAAGATGAGCATCACGGACCAGAACAACGACAACTGGGCAGATATAGGTCGCGTTGTCTACGGCTATCTTGGCGAGGGTGACATCACCGAGGTGAAGCTCGCCGTAGCATGGGCGCCATGGAACAACCTCTCGATTGGTGTTGCTGCAAAGTATTTCTGGGGCACCATCGACCGCACTTACACCACCTCGATTCCAAATGTTATCACTGGTGTGGGCAACTACGCCTCAACAAAGGGTACTGATAAGTTCACTGTAAACAACTTCAAGCTTCAGGCAGGTTTGCAGGTTAACATCATCGCAAACGAGAAGCGCGGCCTGACACTCGGTGCTACATACGACCTCGGTGGTAAGCTCAACCCAAAGGTGCAGAACTATGTATTCACCGACAACACCATAAACGGCATTCAGGGCGCTCCCATACGCAATGACATCTCAACGCTCGAGCTCCGTGTGCCACATGAGTATGGCGTAGGCCTCTACTATCAGGATAGAATGGTGGCATGGGGTATCGACTACAAATACTCGGAATGGGGAAGTGACAACAACGACTACCTCGAGAATGGCAATGCGAAGGATGTCCTTGTGGCCTACACCAATACGCACACCATCAAGGCGGGTTTCGAGATTACGCCCAAGCGTACCGATGTGCGTAACTACCTCAACCGCATGACCTATCGTGTTGGTGCTCGCGTGGGCAACTACTATCAAACATTCGCGGGTGAGCGAATCAACCAGATGGCCATCACCGCAGGTCTTGGCTTCCCCGTAAAGCTCTGGGGTGCATCATCCATCAACCTCGGCTTTGAGTATGGTCGCATGTCATCGGCTAAAGCAGCGAAGATAAACAACGCGAAGGTGGGCCTTGTGACACAGAACTACTACAAAATATCATTGGGCTTCACGCTCTTCTCGGTAGATACATCAGACTACTGGTTTGTGCGTCAGAAGTACGATTAATTGAGGTGCTTGATAATTAGAAATATACAGAAACAAATACAATAAAAAACCAAATTTATGAAAAGTGTAAAAGTTATTTTGGCTGCTGCCGCGCTCTTGGTTAGCTTCTCGGCTTCAGCACAGGATTTCAGCGATGACAAGGCCTACGGCAAGTGGGGCGAGACCATTGAGGATCGTAAGGCAAACATCAGCGCAAGTAACTACCTCAAGGAGGCTATCGACGCTAAGGACTTCAAGCTCGCTACCGAGTACTTCCAGCAGCTCTTGAACAACTGCCCCGCAGCGTCACAGAACACATTCGCTCGCGGTGTGACTATCTACAAGAACAAGGCACAGCGCGCTCGTAGCGTACAGGAGCGTAAGATGTACATCGACTCAATCCTCTACATCTACGACCAGCGTGTCATCTACTTCGGTGACCACTCAAAGAATGGTAAGGACTATATCCTTGACATGAAGGCTCGTGATATGCTCCGCTACTGCACTACTGACCGCCCCTTGTTGCGTTCAGGTTTGAAGGATGCGGTTGACGCAGGCATCGAGAGCGGCAAGTCTCACCTCGACATCGCAGCAAGCTACTTCAAATATCTCTGCGAGGACTACGAGTATGATGACAACGTAACAAGCGACATGATTTTGGCAGAGTATGAGCGCCTCTCACCACTCTTCGCTGAGGTATCAGCAGAGGATGAGCAGTATCGCGATATGTTCGAGACAAGCTTCGGTACCAGCGGCGCTGCAAGCTGCGAGAACCTCGAGGCATTGTTCAGCCAGAAGCTCGCTAACGACCCCAACAACGAGGCTATCCTCGCACAGGCCGTAGCACTCATGTCACGCGCACAGTGCTCAAGCGACTTCTTCTTCGCTACAACCGAGAAGTACTACGCTATCAATCCTTCATCAGAGACAGCATTGTTCCTTGCACAGGGCTTCAAGAACCGTGGCGAGAACGACAAGGCTTTGAAGTATCTCCGCGAGGCACTCGCAGTTGAGGCAGATCCCGCAAAGAAGGAGCCTCTCTATGTTCAGATTGCTCTTATCGAGATCAGCAAGCACAACTACTCATCAGCTGTTGAGGCTGCACGCGAGCTCCGCAGCATCAACCCCGACAACGGTTATGCATACTTCATCCTCGGTCAGTGCTACGCAGCAAGCACATGCCCCGATGACAAGATTGGTGGCACATCAGTTTACTGGGCAGCATACGACGCTATGTCACAGGCTGTTAACCTCCTCAAGGATGAGCCCGAGGTACAGAAGGCTGCACAGCAGATGATGAGCGCATACCGCGCAGCATTCCCCGTACAGGAGTCATGCTTCTTCGCTGAGCTTACAGCTGGCGACCGCTACACTATCCTTTGCGGCTATGCAGCAGGTCAGGTGACAACAGTTCGTTACCGCTAATAACAGGTGCCGAGATAGATTCTATGCACCATATATTGAGACGATACGCAGTGATAGCACTCTCCGCGCTGGGGAGTGCTACATTGCTATTCTCATGTAGCAACAAGCCACGAGTAACACAATACGACTACGAGACCCTGATGACAGAGTCGAGCGAGAACCGCACCATCACCATGATGGAGAATGGCCGCCGCTCCTACACCTTTGTCACACCTCTCATGGAGGGCTACAGCATGGCCACTAACCCATATCAGGAGTTTCGTCGCGGCATCAAGATGACGACATACACCCAGGACTCGATAAACCTCATCGATGCCACCATCACAGCAAACTACGCCATCTACTACGAGAACCAGAGGCTGTGGGAGGCAAAGGGTAACGTCATCATTATCAAGAACAACCGCAAGGATGGCGACACGACCGTGACAGGTCACACAGAGATTTACACGCAGCAGCTTTTCTGGAATGCCACAACCAAAAAGATCTACTCGAATGTCGACACCAAGATTCTGCAGCCCGATGGCTGGCACTTTGGCGTAGGCTTCGATGCAGACGAGGACCTCAAAAATATCCACTTCCGCAAGTATAGCTCCGAGATGGAGTTTGACATGAGTCAGCCATCGGCCGAGGAGCTCGAAGAGGAGAGCAAAAAGCGCGAGGAGGAGGCAGAGAAGAGTGGTGCGAACAAGAAGAATACGGATAAGAGCGGTGGCAGCAAGGGCGACACCAAGAAGCTCGATCCGTCAAAGAGTAACAAATCGGGCAGCAACACCGTAAGACCCTCGACCACGCGCCCAAATAATACGCTTAAGGGCGTGAATACCTCACCCAATAGTAGCGTGCGTCCAACGCCTACACCAACACAAACAAAGGGTCAGAAGCCTGCGGAGGGCTTCAAGGCCACCTCGCCTGCGAACAATAGGGCTAACCATAAACTCAATACCGAGCTCTCGACATCGCTCGACGTTTCGACAGACATGTCTCTCGATGTGAAGCCCAGCGCAGATACCAAGGTCGAGAGGACGAATGGCGCAGTTAAGCCCACCACACGCAAATAAAACAAACGCCACGAAAAGGCAATATTATATATAGTATAAACAGGGACTACCTATGTGGAGCACAGTGATTATAATAGCCGTGATGCTACTCTTCTCGGCATTCTTCTCGGGGATGGAGATCGCCTTCCTCGGGCGTAATCGTCTGCGCGAAGAGATAGATAGAAAACAGAATCCGATGTTTAACTACATCGCTGAGATATTTTCGCGCAACTCGAGCAACTACATCACCACAATCCTCGTGGGAAACAACATCGCACTTGTCATCTACTCAATGTCGATGTCGCTGTTGCTGGTAGAGTGGTTCAACCTCGATAACCCGCTGACACAGACGATTATATCTACCATCATCATTCTATTTATCGGAGAGTATATTCCCAAGTCGGTGGTGCGCCGCAACCCCAACTTCTACTACTCTGTGCTCTCGCCCATAATCTACATGTTCTTCATCATACTCTACCCCATCACGCGCCTCTCGACGCTAATCTCCTACGGTCTTATTCGCCTTACGGGTCGCCGCATCGAGCAGCGCGAGGAGCCCACGGAGTTTAATCGTGACGACCTTGCGTCGCTGGTAGAGGATGAGAATGTGGAGGTTAACGACGAAGAGGAGGAGGATATACGTCTCTTCCAGAACGCCCTGGACTTTGCGGACTTGCGCGTTCGCGACTGCATGGTACAACGTGTCGATGTGGAGGCCGTAGACCTCGAGTCTACGACCATTGAGGAGCTCACCGCACGCTTTGTCGAGACCAAGTTCTCGCGCATCTTCGTATGGCACGACACCATTGACAACATCATCGGCTATGTCAACTCGAAGAGCCTCTTCGAGCAGCCCAAGACCATATCCGACATCCTCATAAAGACGATATATGTCGCCGAGACCATGCCGTTGCAGGATATGCTCGAGACCTTCACAAAGCGCAGGGCAAGCATCGCCGTCGTCATCGACGAGTTTGGTGGCACGGCGGGCATCATATCGCTGGAGGATGTGCTGGAGCAAATCTTTGGCGAGATTGAGGATGAGCATGATGTTCAGGAACTTATAGAGCGCCAGACGGGTGATAATGAGTGGTTGTTCTCTGCACGCCACGAGGTTGAGTACCTCAACGAAAACTACAACCTTAACATCCCCGAGAGCGACGAGTACGACACCCTTGCGGGTTATATCATCGCGGAGCACGGAGGCATACCCCTCGAGGGTGAGGAGATGTGCAACGAGAGGTTCTGCATCAAGATTGTGAGTCGCCAGCAGTCACGACTGGATGTCGTCAGCGTGCACATGAACAAGTAACAGCGACTATTTTTGTGGTTATTTACGCTATCGAATTGGGGAGCAACAATGGAATATGTTATTGAGCTATTGTAAATTTTCGCTCATATTTGTCGCTTATTAATAAAAAATTACTACCTTTGGAGGCTTAAACGGATTATTAACAATAAAAACATAAAATTATGGCTTCATTAAACACTTTGAGAACCAAGTACGGCATTGTACTCTCTGTAGTCATTGCTCTCGTGCTTGTTGCATTTATTCTTGGTGACCAGCTCTCAATGCGCAATCAGGGCGGCGAGATCGAGGACAACACCGTTCTTACAATCGATGGCAAGGAGATTAAGCAGTCTGACTACTACGCATACACTCAGAAGTATGCTATGGAGGGTGCTACACCTGACCAGAACACACAGCTCGTGTACCAGCAGATCTTGTTCAACGAGTACCTCAACCCTGCATACCAGGCAGCAGGTTTGGGCTTCACCGCTTCTGACGAGGAGGTAATGTACCGCAAGAACGCTGAGACTTACATCGCAAATACTCCCGAGGCACTCTCAATGGAGGCTGCAGAGCTCAAGAAGGAGATTGACGGCTACTGGAACTACATGAAGATGATGTACGGTGGCGACTTCGCTCCTATGATCGCTACACAGAAGGCTGCAACTGCATACGCTGCAGGTAAGTTCGTTAACAGCCTTGAGGTTAACGAGGATCTTCGCAACGCAAACCTCACTTTCGACGGCCACTACGTAATGTTGCCCTACTCTGCTATCGCATGCGAGGAGGCTACAGAGGCTGAGATTGAGGCATACTACAACACTCACCGCATTGAGAACGCTAACTACGGCGCACGCAAGCTCGCAGTTGTTCGTTTCGACATCGTTGCAAGCGAGGAGGATAAGGCTGCTGCAGAGGCTGCAATCATGGAGGCAGCTGCTGCTGCAAAGGCTGCAACCGACTCAAAGGAGATTAAGGCTGCACTTCGTGGTGTAAATGGCAAGGTTGAGAACTATGTTGCTATCAACACATTGAGCGAGGAGGAGGCTAAGGCTATCAACGCTGGCAACAGCTATGGTCCCGTTCTCAGCAACGACACATGGACTGCAAAGTATATCGTTTCAAAGGTTAACGCTCCCGAGAGCTACACATTCAGCGCTATCGCAGCAGAGTCTAACGCTGCTGCAGAGAAGCTCGTTGAGGAGATTAAGGCTGTGAACGGCAACCTCGCAGAGCTTGAGGCTGGTGCTGACGCTACTACAAAGAGCGTTAAGATGACAGAGCTCAACGAGCGTAATGCAGAGAAGTTCCTCGCTGCAAAGGTTGGCGATGTATTCACTTACACTGTTGACAACAAGCCCGCAGCTGTTGTTATCACCGAGCTCGGCAAGAAGGATAACTTCGTGCTCACAGCTAATGTAAACTACGCAGTTGTAGCAAGCGACGAGACTTACAGCGCAATCACTGCACAGGCAGAGACCCTCATGAAGGAGTCAGGCAAGACTGCAGAGTCATTCAACGAGGCTGCTGCAAAGTTGGGTAAGTTCGCTATTCCTTACAACGTTGCACGCAGCGCTAACCCCGCAATGGTTGTTCCCGCTATCCGCGGTATCGAGGACTCTCGTAACACTGCAATCTGGGCATACGAGGCAAAGGTTGGCGAGAAGAAGAGCTGGACAGCAAAGAACGTTGCATATGTTTGCATGGTAACTGAGGTGGACAACCAGAAGTATATTGCAAAGAACGACGAGGAGATCAAGCGCACTGTTGAGAACAACAAGAAGTTTGAGGCTGCGAAGAAGACTCTCGCTATGGACTCTACAGTTGAGGGCATCAAGAGCGGCAACTTCGAGGGCGTAAGCTTCGGTTCTAACTTCGCAGGCGATGTTCGCGACTTGGCTCTTGCAGGTGCTATCGCACGCAGCACAAAGGAGGGCGAGCCTACAATCGTTAAGGGTAACGCAGGTGTTTACCTCTTCGTGGTTGACAAGATCAACAACACTGAGGCTGTTGTAAACGCTGATGTTGAGGCAAAGCGCAAGGAGATGAACGAGGCTCGTAAGGCTGAGGCAAGCAACAACTTCGAGAGCTACATGATGGATGGTGTAGAGGTTGTTGACAACCGTGGCGCAGGCGAGTTGTAGTCTACGATATATATTCAAATAGAGAGTTGAGTCCGCCATGTGTGGGCTCAACTTTTTTTTGTGGCACGCCCCCTTACATGACCAAAATTTTAGTACCTTTGTAGGTACAGACACAATAAAACTACCCATGATACGAAACATTATAGGCATTGGAAATGCTCTTACGGACATGCTTGTCAACCTCTCTAACGACAATATTCTGGAGGAGTATCAGCTTGCCAAGGGCTCTATGAGCCTCGTGGACAACCAACTGCAAACAGCAATCTCGAAGAGTGTTGCGGGCTGCCCCTACTCGCTATCACTCGGTGGCTCTGCCGCAAATGCCATTCGCGCCATGGCGCACCTCGGCTGCAAGGTGGGATTTATCGGCAAGGTGGGCGAGGATACCACGGGAGAGTTCTATGAGCAGGCACTTCGCAACATCGGCATTGAACCATTTATGCTACGCTCGGAGCACCGCTCGGGAAAGTGCCTGGCACTCGTTTCGGAGGATGGCGAGCGCACCTTCGTCACACATCTCGGTGCTGCGGCTGACCTTCAGGCCGAGGATATAGATGGTGCAATTTTCGACAGCTACGACTGCCTCTATATCGAGGGCTATCTCGTTCAGGACCACGACCTTATCCGCCGCACCATAGAGCAGGCAAAGGAGCATGGACTGAAGGTTGCCATCGACCTCGCATCGTTTAATGTTGTGGAGGAGAACCGTGACTTTTTGCACGACATTGTCGAGAAGCATGTAGACATACTCTTTGCCAATGAGGATGAGGCGCGCGCCTTCACGGGTGAGAGCGACCCACAGCTGGCGCTGGAGCATATCGCTGCGATGTGCGAGCTGGCAGTGGTGAAGATTGGCATGCGCGGAGCCCTTATCAAGCGCAGCGAGGAGATGGTACACGTGGGCATCATGGCTGCGGCAAAGCGTGTCGACACCACGGGTGCGGGTGACTTCTACGCCGCGGGCTTCATGTATGGTCTTACCGAGGGGCTATCGCTCCGTGCTTGCGGCACCATAGGTGCTATCACTGCGGGCAAGGTTATAGAGGTTGTAGGCACGACCTTCGGTGACGAGGTATGGCACGAAATCGCCACTCTTGTAGAGCAGGTGCGCGCAGACAAGTGTCTGTTCTAAATCTATACAACCCCCAATATAATAGGCTGTTACCGAGATGGTAACAGCCTATCTTTTTATCGTTTCTTATTAGGGCGATATGGCGATGCTCCGCGTCGTTGCGACTTGTGACCATCCACCCTACCCTTGGGTTGCGCCTCGGGCAGCTTGCCACCAAAGAAGTAGCTCTTCTGCTTGCGCTTATCATCCTGCGAGCGCGCAACATAGACCTTCTCGCCAGTATAGGGGTTCTCGCCCATGTAGAACATTACAGACGAGAGTGTCATTGGCGTGGGCGTAAGGTCCTGCACCTGCTCGAGGTTGAAGTTGAGCTTGCCCAACACCTTCGATGCGAGGTTCTGCATATCGCGCTCCGTACAACCAGGGTGCGACGAAATGAAGTATGGAATAAGCTGATACTTAAGCTCATTGCGACGACATATCTGGTGGAAGCGAGAGTTGAGTCGCTCAAACATTGCGAACGAGGGCTTACGCATAAGGTTTAGCACATGGTCCTCGGTATGCTCGGGTGCCACCTTCAAGCGACCCGAGGTGTGGTGCTTGACCACAGTCTCGAAGTACTCCGACTCATCGAACAAGTCGTAGCGGATGCCACTACCGATGAAAGCGCGCTTGACGCCCTTTGTCTCGCGCACACGACGATACAACTCCAACAATGGGGCGTGGTCGTTGTTCATATTGGGGCAGAGTCTGGGATGCAGGCACGAGGGGCGCTTACACTTCTGGCATAGCTCCTCATTGCGTCCCGACATGCGATACATATTCGCCGAGGGTGCTCCGATGTCGGAGAGGTAGCCCTTGAAGTCCTCCATCTGCGTGATGCGCTCCACCTCCTTGAGGATTGAACGCTCCGAGCGCGAGCTGATAAACTTACCCTGATGCGCCGAGATGGTACAGAAGGAGCAACCACCAAAGCAGCCGCGGTGGATGTTCACCGAGTGCTTAATCATCTCCCACGCGGGGATGTCGCCCTTACCCTTGTAGCGGTAGTGTGGTGCACGCTCGTAAGGGAGGTCGAACGAGTGGTCGAGCTCCTCGGTTGTTAGACGCTCGTAGGGAGGGGTAATCACGACATACCTATCATCGACAGGTTCCACAAGCGTGGTCTCGCACTTCATCATGTTGCTCAAGACCTCTATCTCGCAGAAGTTCTTGCCAAACTTCTTCTTGTCCTCAACACACTGCTCATAGGAGTTGAGTACGATTGTCTTGCCGTTGTACAGGCGCTCAACATACTCCTTATCGGCCATGAAGCCCACCTGACGCAAGCCGCGCAATAGCTTCATATTGAAGCCATTACGCATAGCCTTTGCCACATCGCGGATGACCTTGTCGCCCATGCCATAGATAAGCAAATCGGCACCCGACGTCGCAAGGATTGAACGCTGCAGCTTGTCGCTCCAGTAGTCGTAGTGCGTAAGGCGGCGCAACGATGCCTCGATACCACCAACCACAACGGGGGTGTGAGGATATAACTCCTTGAGAATCTTCGTATAGGTATCTACCGTGCGGTCGGGGCGAAATCCCGCCTTGCCACCAGGCGTATAGGCATCGTTCGAGCGCAGGCGAAGGTTCGCGGTGTAGTGGTTGACCATAGAGTCCATCGCTCCCGCCGTAACTGCGAAGAAGAGGCGTGGCTTGCCTAACTTCTTGAAGTCGCGCAGGTCGTCACGCCAGTTTGGCTGTGGCACGATGGCAACTTTGTAACCCTCCGCCTCGAGGATGCGGCCAATCACCGCAGGGCCAAATGCTGGGTGGTCGATGTAGGCATCACCCGAGAAGATGATTACATCGAGCTCGTACCATCCTCTGGCCTCAACCTCCTTTATTGTTGTTGGTAGAAACATAAGTCTCTCTGTTTTAGTATGCTAACTCATTAAATCTCATCCATGTCGAGGCCCACGGCATCGGTGTAGGTATCCCACTTCTGCAATACCGCCTTGAAGTCGTCGGGCAGCTCCGACTCAAACTGCACATACTTACCCGTTGTGGGGTGCTCAAATCCCAATGCGCGGGCGTGGAGCGACTGACGTGGAATAAGTTTAAAACAGTTTTCGATGAACTGCTTATACTTCATGAAGGTGGTACCCTTGAGTATGCGGTTACCGCCATAGCGCTCATCGTTGAACAAGGGGTGACCCTGCCATGACATATGCACACGAATCTGGTGTGTACGACCAGTCTCCAGGCGGCACTCCACAAGCGTCACATAGCCATAGCGGCGCAACACCTTGAAGTGAGTAACAGCGTGCTTGCCATCCGAGCCATCCTCAAAGACATACATCTGCAGGCGGTCCTTGGGGCTACGACCGATGTTACCGATGATAGTACCCTCATCCTCAGGGATATTACCCCACACAAGGGCGACATAGCGGCGGTAGATGGTGTGGTCAAAGAATTGCTTTGCGAGGGCTGCATGTGCTCGCTCGTTCTTCGCCACGACCAACAAGCCCGAAGTATCCTTATCGATACGGTGGACAAGTCCCGCGCGGGCATTACCCTCGGAGAACATCTCCAACTCGCTCAAGTGGTACGACAGGGCGTGCACCAGCGTGCCGCTATGGTTGCCCACACCAGGGTGAACGACCATGCCCGCAGCCTTGTTTACCACGATAACATCGTCATCCTCGTAGACAATATCGAGGGGTATATTCTCGGGCACAATCTCCTCCTTATGGCGGGGATAGGGCATCACGATAGATATCTGGTCGAGGGGCTTTACCTTGTAGCTCGACTTCTGGGGCTTGCCATTTACGAGGATGTTCTTGCCATCGGCAGCCGTCTGAATGCGATTGCGCGAGGTGTTCTCAAGGCGTATGGTGAGATACTTGTCGAGGCGCATCTGCGACTGACCCTTATCTACGGTCACCGCAAAGTGCTCATACATCTCATCACCCTCGTCCGCGCCATCCGCGACACCATCCAAGAGCTCTACATCCTCCTTATTGTATAGTTCTTCGTTTATCACTGTTTACTCCTCCATGTTTGTTATACCAAGTGCCGCAAGGCTATCTGCCTCACGCTGCTTTGCCAACTGCTCCTTGCGACGCTTCGACTCGGCACGCTCCGCATCCTTATCCGCAATCAGGCGCAATGAGTCGACCAATGCATCGTCGGCAGAGAGATAGATATCCACCTTCGAACCACGACGCTGCAACGAACCGATAGCCGATGACTGCATATATACTCGCGCTGTGCGACGCTCGATAATGTCGCCAACACTCTCGTCATACTTTATATTACCAACATTCAAACCATGGTCCCAAAGCGTAGACTTGGCCTTTGCCAACGAGAGACCTACCACACGGGGTGTCATGGTATTCTGGTCGTTGCGGTGATATGTAACATAGAGTGTCACGCCTGTACCCACGGGCACGGTGCGTTTAGATGATGGTGTCACCTCCTTGCCACGCACAACCTGCTTCTCGACATAGTCCGTAGAGGTCATATCTGCCTCGTACACGAGCTTGTCGACCGTAAGTCCCGAGCGCTCAAGCTGGTTAAGTGCCTGACGCAGAGTCTGCTTGGCAACATATGGCACATCTACCTGACGGCGGGTGTAGGCGTTAATCGTAACATATATCTTACGGCCAGGCTTCACCGTAACATCGCGCACATCCGACGTGCCAGGCAACTGGTCGACAATAGTTCCGCCAGGAAGGTCCACGTCGAAAATTGAATCACGCACGACAATGTTTAGACTCTTATCATCTGCCACGCCACGCGCATCGTCAATCAACATACCCACAAAGTTGGGCACTACGATAGTTTCGTTGTGGCGCGTGCCTCTCTTTAGGCCGAAGTAGAGCACGATGAGCAATGCCAGGCAGAAGATACCGATAATTATTATGTGCGACACTATTCTGAAGTGGCGGTAGAACCACTTGCAGAAACTCCACAACCTTGCCACAGTTCCCTCCGAATTCGCCCCAGCCTTGGGGGCTGCATCGCGCTTAACACCCACTCGCTTGGGTGCAATCTTATTCTCTGCCATACTCTTTCTATCTGCTCTATTTTCTACGGGGTTTTCAGTTTTTTCATTCTTCGCCACAGCCTCAACGCTCTCGGCTTCAGTCGTTTGTGGCTTATTTCGCACAACAACATTATAGTGCGAGTCGCGCTCCACAGGCTCCATACCTGCAGCACGCACCATATACTCAAGCTCCTCGACACTCATCGAAGGACGCTGCGTACCTCCCGCCATGGAGTATATCTTCGTGGTGTCGCCAATCGTGCCATCTATGTCGTCAGCACCAAAGGCCAATGCCATCTCCGTGGTCGGCCTACCATACGACACCCAATATGCCTTGATGTGTGGGATATTGTCCAGGAACAGGCGACTCATGGCTATCGTGCGCAAGTCATCCTCCACCGAGCACTCGCCAACCGCCGACATGCGGTTGTTGCGGCTGTGATACTTCAACGGAATGAAGGCATCGAAGCCCGGTGCCTCATCCTGCAACTTACGCAGACGCTCCAAGTGGTCCACGCGCTGCTCGAGTGTCTCGATGTGGCCATAGAGCATTGTGCAGTTTGTCGAGAGACCCATGTTGTGGGCTGCACGGTGCACCGCGAGCCACTCCTCGGCACTACACTTATCGGGGCATATCTTACTACGAAGCTCGGCATCGAAGATCTCCGCTCCACCGCCAGGTATACACTCCATGCCTGCATCCTTGAGGCGGCGCAAGCCCTCGACAATCGAGATACCCTCACGCTTAATCATGTAGAAAATCTCAACTGCTGTGTATGCCTTTACCGCTACATGTGGCAACTGGCGCTTCACTCTGCGCACCATCTCCACATAGCTATCGAGGTTATGCTTTGGATGGACACCTCCGACGATATGTACCTCGGTGATATCAGCGCTACGCAACTCCTTAGCGCGTGCCTCAATCTCATCCATAGTCATCGCCCACGCATCGGGGTCACCCTCCTTGCGGCGGAACGAACAGAACTCACAGTTGAAGAGGCAGATGTTCGAGGGCTCGAGGTGCACATTTCTATTATAGTAGACACTGCGACCACTCATAGCTAACTTGCGTTCGGTAGCCAACTCTCCGAGTAGCCACAGCGGAGCCTCGCGCCACAACACAAGGGCACTCTCCGCCGACAAACGCTCTCCACGACGTATCGAGGCGACAATATCGTTAATATTCTGCATGACTATTTTGGGGCTTTTCTATAGACAATAATTGCGATTATGGCGAATACGAGGTTCGGCAACCACACGCCAATCCAAGGCTCAATAGAACCACTTATGGCAATCTGCTCCGAGACGCGACCAAGCATCAAGTAACTGAAGCACAGGGCGATACCAACACCGATATGCATACCCATACCTCCACGCACCTTGCGCGAGGCGAGAGCTACACCAATAATCGTAAGAATGAATGTCGAAATGGGGTACGAGAAGCGGGCATGGCGCTCCACCTCAATGAGGAACACCTCATCCGAGCCCTTGCTGCGCTGCTGGGCAAGGAAGTCGTTAAGCTCCTCGTATGTCAAAGTCTTGACAACACCCGATATATCACCCAACTCCCTGACATCGAGATTGATAAGAGTGTCAAGGTTGCGATACTGCTTGCCACTGAGCGTGCCATCCTCGCTGCGCGAGTATATCATATAGCGGGGCGCTGTCCAACGCTGCGACTCGACATCGAACGAGGCATTGGCAGCATCAAGAGTCTCGACAAGCTGGGCGCTGTCAAAGCGCTCGATAGCAAAGAATGGCACACGCTGCATGCCTGGCGAGAAGCCTCGGACATAGGCGTATGTGTCATCGTCTATCTGACGATATACATGGTCGGGATAGACAAGCGTCTGTTGCTTTTTGAGATACTTGCTCTGGAACTCGACGCTATCCTTCTGACCCTCGGGGATGACCCACAGACTTAGCATAAGGCTCATTGCCGTAATCAGCATGGCACCCATCATGTAGGGCCACATAAAGCGGCGGAAGCTGACGCCACCCGAGAGTATCGCCACAATCTCGGTCTGCATCGCCATCTTCGAGGTGAAGAAGATTACGGCGACAAAGGTAAACAGCGCACTAAACTGACTGATGAACTGCGGGATGAAGTTCATGTAGTAGTCAAAGACGACCGCCTTCCATGGTGCCTTGAGCTCCGTGAAGTCATCGACCTTCTCCACATAGTCGAACACCACGAGGATGACAACCATCATCAAGATGCCGAAGATGTAGGTACGCAAGAACTTACCCAAGATATATCTATCGAGGGTGCGATAACCTGGTAGCGATGGTACAATTCTTATTCTCATTGCGTTAACTTATGCATTACCATTTTACAGTCTGCGACCGAGCTTCACCACCATCATCTCCTTCCAGGGCTTGAAGTCGCCCGCGATGATATGCTTGCGCGCCTCGCCAACAAGCCATAGGTAGAAGGCCGTGTTGTGGAGCGATGCTATCTGCGCCGCGAGCATCTCCTTGCACACCACAAGGTGGTGGAGATAGGCCTTGGAGTATTGGTGGTCGACGAAGGCTACGCCATTGGGGTCGATGGGCGAGAAGTCCGCCTCCCACTTCTTGTTGCGGATGTTGATTACACCCTCCGACGTAAAGAGCTGACCGTTGCGGCCGTTACGCGTGGGCATAACGCAGTCGAACATATCGACACCACGGTCGATGGCCTCGAGGATGTTGATAGGCGTACCCACACCCATTAGGTAGCGTGGCTTATCTGTCGGCAACACCGCATTACACACCTCAATCATAGAGTACATGACATCGGTTGGCTCACCCACCGCCAAGCCACCAATGGCATAGCCATCGGCATTGTACTGCAACACGTTACGCGCCGCCTGCTCACGCAAGTCGGGATAGCCCGCGCCCTGCACAATGGGGAACAACGACTGGTAGTGACCCCACTTGGGCTGCGTCTGGTGGTAGCGGTTGAAGCATCGGTCGAGCCAGCGCTCCGTAAGCGCCAGTGACTTCTTCGCGTAGTCGTAGGGCGCATCGCCTGGAGGGCACTCATCGAAGGCCATCATGATGTCGGCGCCAATGGTACGCTCGGTGTCGATAACGCTCTCGGGCGTAAAGACATGGCGCGAGCCATCGATGTGCGACTGGAAGTGGCAACCATCCTCCTTGAGCTTGCGGCACGCAGCCAACGAGAATACCTGGAAGCCACCACTATCGGTAAGCATGGGCTTCTGCCATGTTGAGAACTGATGCACGCCACCCGCCTTCTCGATTATATCCATACCTGGGCGGAGGTAGAGGTGGTAGGTGTTGGCAAGGATAATCTGTGCCTTGGCCTCGTTCTCCACATCGCGATGGAAGATACCCTTCATCGCTGCGGCGGTACCTACGGGCATAAAGATTGGGGTCTCGATTGGACCATGGTCGGTCTCGATAAGACCGGCACGCGCCTTCGTATCGGGCGCAGTATTTTGCAGTGTAAATTTCATAGCGTATATATAACGTGCAAAGATACAAAAATAATTATTAATCACCAATTGCAGATGTTAATTGTTTTTATTACCTTTGTACGCTTATAATTTTATAGTGAAAATGCAGTTTTTTATCGACATATTCGAGCACTACTCTTGGCAGGGCATAAGCCTTGTGTTTCTGGCAATTACACTATTTGCCATACAGATTTACTACTACGCAGTAGCCTACAATCGCATCATCAGCTTTCGCCTTTTGCGCGAGCGCGAGAAGCGTCGTGACAATCCCGCCATCTCTGTTATCGTGCCAATGCGCGGCGAGAGCGAGCGTTTTTTGGTCGACGAGCTACCCGCACTCCTGCATCAGGAGTATGACCACTACGAGGTTGTTGTGGTCTACATCGGCAGTGACGGCGACTACTACGACGAGCTCCAGCGCATACGCGACAACCACTCCTACATGCGCCTCACACAGATGGGAAGCAACGAGCGCTTCTACATCTCCACAAAGCAGGCGCTCAACGTGGGCATCAAGTCGGCACAGTACGACTGTCTGCTCTTCACCATACCTGGCGCCTCACCCGTCTCTAACGAGTGGGTTGCAACCATGGCAAAGGGCTTCGAGCGCGGCTCGGTGGTTATCGCACCCGCCGTTCCCAACTTCGAGGGCAAGGGCCTCTCGACATACATCATGCGCCTCATTGAGTTCAACATGATGCGTAACGCCATGGCGCGTGCCGTAATCGGCAAGCCCTACTATGCGCCACGCAGCAACTACGGCTTCGACCGCAATCTCTACAAGCGCACACGAGGCTACAACCACCTGAGCATCGACATCGGCGAGAACGACCTCTACCTACAGGCCATCGCCAATGCCAAGCGCACATCGGTGGTAATGTCGCGCCACTCGATTATGAAGGAGGAGCGCATAGACATGACATCGGAGTGGGTGGAGCAGATGCGCTACCTGGGCAACACACGCCAGTACTACCCCGCCGATGCGAAGAGCTTCACGACACGCGAGCTGGGCAGCCGCACGCTCTTCTTCCTCGCCTCGATAGCCATCATCGCAATCCTCCCCCTCGAGCTTAAGCTCGGCGCAATAGGTCTACTCTTGCTGCGTTATGCAGTTGTGGTATGGTCGTCGCGTCGCGTGGCACACAAGCTCGGCGAAAGAGATATAGCACTTAAGTACTGGATTTACGACCTGTTTGGCCCCGCTTTGGAGTGGATGCTTTGGTCACGAAAGAGCCGCAACACACCTCGCGTATGGAAATAGACGACTACATCGTAGCCTCCGACACCGAGTTGGTGGAGCTGGCTTCGAGAGGTGACCAGCAGGCTTTCGAGTATCTCTTCACGCGCTACCGCGAGGCACTGACACGTCTCTTTGAACAGCGCCTCGGCGATAAGGATACGGCAGCCGACCTCCTGCAGGAGACCTTCATCAAGGTTTACCTGCACCTCGGAGACTACTCGCGCAGCTACACCTTCGGACAGTGGATATATACCATTGCTCGCAACACGCTTGTAGACCACCTGCGCCGCCGCACAAACGACCTCTCGATAGATGACCGCTTCCGTGCGCCACAGGCAACGACGCCATCGCCCGAGGAGTCGGTGATAATGAACCAGAGTCGCAGTCACTTCTATAGTGCTGTGGAGGAGCTGTCGGATGAGTACCGCCAGATTATCGAGATGCGCTTTCTGGAGGAGTACTCCTACGAGGAGATTGCCGAGAAGCTCGGCAGACCGATAAACACCATTAAGACGCAGATACGCCGTGCGAAGGCCGCCGTGTGCAAACTTCTCATGGAGAAGGAGTAATGGCAACAAAAGGATTAGGATAAAACAACACAACATGAATAGCGACCTGATAATTAAGCATTTTCCCGACATCACCGAGCGCCAGAAGCAGCAGTTCGAGAACCTCGGTGCGCTCTACGAAGAGTGGAACGCACGCATCAATGTGGTGTCGCGCAAGGATATGGAGCACCTCTACACGCGCCACATCCTGCACTCGTTGGCCATCGCCAAGGTGTGTCAGTTTGAGGCGGGAGCGCGTGTCGTGGACATAGGCTGCGGCGGAGGCTTCCCCTCTGTGCCACTCGCCATTATGTTCCCCGAGGTCGAGTTCGTGGGTTGCGACTCTATAGCCAAGAAGATTCGCGTTGTGGAGGGCATAAAGGCGGGTGCGGGCATCGACAACCTCACCGCCGTGAACTCACGCGCCGAGCAGCTTGGCCAGAAGTTCGACTATGTGGTATCGCGTGCCGTTACCGAGATGGCGCGCTTCATGCCCTGGGCATGGCCACTACTACGCAAGGGACAGAAGGGCACACTCCCCAACGGCATACTCTACCTCAAGGGCGGAGAGCTTGCCGAGGAGCTTGCCGCAACACGCCGCCACTGGGATTTGTACGACATACGCACGATGTTCGACGACGAGTTCTTCGACACCAAGCGCGTCGTTTACACCAAAAAGGATTAAGCGCCATGAGTGCCAATCGAAGAGTACTTAGCAACGAGGAGCGCCTGCTGCTTGAGCAGCGCGGATGCTCGGCATTGTCGTGGGATGAAGTCACCGTAACGGATGACTTCCGCCCCGAGCAGTTGCGCAATGTACGCTTCGAGGGTCGCACCTCTATTGGCTCACGCACACGCATCTCGGACTCCACGATAGCCAACTACACGATTGGCGACGACTGCCACATAGACGATGTGCTACGCATGGAGTGCCGCCATGCCTCAACCTTTGGTGAGGGTGTGGGCGTTGCTGCGGTAAACGAGAATGGCGGGCGCACGGCGATTATATACCGCGAGATGACATCGCAGATAGCCTACATTATGACCATGATGCGCAACCGCAAGGAGGCGGTGGAGCAACTCCTCAAGATGGCGACAGAGCGCACCGAGGAGCATCGCAGTGACATGGGCGTGGTGGAGGATGGCACAACCGTTATGGGTGCACGCTTCATCCGCGAGGTACGCATCGAGCGTGGCGCAGTGATTGAGGGCGCTTCGCACCTCGAGAATGGCACGGTGGGATGCAACGCCCATGTGGGCATAGATGTTCGTGCCAAGGATTTTATCTTCGACAACGACACCACGATAGATGGTGCATCGAGCATCGAGCGCTGCTTCGTGGGCGAGAATACAACGATTAGCAACGGCTTCACGGCGGTAGACACGCTCTTCTTCGCCAACTGCCACTGCGAGAATGGCGAGGCGGCATCGGTATTCGCGGGCCCCTTCACCGTGTCACACCACAAGTCGTCGCTGCTTATTGCCGGCATCTTCTCCTTCTTCAATGCTGGCAGCGGCACAAACCAGTCGAACCACCTCTTCAAGAGTGGTGCGGTGCACCAGGCCGTACACCAGCGAGGCACGAAGTTCGGAAGCAGTGCCTATGTTATGGCGCCCTCGATTGAGGGACCCTATACCGTGGTTCTGGGTCGTCACACACGCCACCACGACACGCAGGATATGCCCTACTCGTACCTCGTAGAGGAGGATGGCTACACGCTGCTTATGCCCGCGCTCTCGCTGAAGAGCTACGGCACAATCCGCGACATCGAGAAGTGGAAGGCTCGCGACAAGCGCAGCCTCAAACGCGACAACATATGCTTCGAGGAGTTCAACCCCTTTGTTACGGGCAAGATGATGCGCGGTGTGGATGCTCTGACACGCCTTCAGGAGCGCGACCCCGAGGCCAAGACATACAGCTACAACCGCACTACGATACGCGCGTCGATGATACCCCGAAGCCTCAAACTCTACAACAGCGCCATTGCTGCGTCGTTGGGTGCGATGCTCCGCGCGGGCGACTACACCGCCGAGGAGTATGACCACACCGAGTGGATAGATATCGCGGGACAGTACCTTCCGCTGGGCACCACGGAGGCACTCTTGCGTCGCATAGCGCAGGTCGAACTCACGCTTGACGCTATTACCGAGGAGCTAAACGCCCTACACAAGCGCTACGACAACATGGCGGCGGCATACGCTTTCGATGTGCTAAGCTCGCTAATGGGTTACGCACCATCGAAGGAGGAGGTAGACGAGATGATTGCTGCGGCGGATAACATCCTCAAGCGCATGCGCCAGGAGACCGAGGCAGACCGTGAGCGCGATGCTGGCCTCGACATGATGGTGGGCTACGGCTACGACTTCCGCGACGAGGGCGAGCAGGTGGCCGACTTCCTCAACACACGATAGACATTTGAGACATATATAGACATCTAAACTTAATTATAACTAAAACAACCAGAACTATGGAGAAAGTAAAAGTTTTGATTATTGGTAGCGGCCCTGCAGGTTTCACCTCGGCTATCTACACTTCACGTGCTAACCTCTCACCCGTACTCTACGAGGGTATCGAGCCTGGTGGTCAGCTCACAACAACAACCGAGATTGAGAACTTCCCTGGCTATCCTCAGGGCATCACAGGTACTGCTATGATGGAGGACCTCCGTCAGCAGGCTTTGCGCTTTGGTGCAGATGTTCGCAAGGGTATCATCACAGACATCGACCTTTCGAAGCGTCCCTTCAAGGCTGTCGTAGACCACGAGCACGAGATTGAGGCAGAGGCAGTTATCGTATGTACAGGTGCTTCAGCAAAGTACCTCGGCTTGGAGTCTGAGGCAAAGTTCCGCGGCATGGGCGTTAGCGCATGTGCTACTTGCGACGGTTTCTTCTACCGCAAGCAGGATGTAGCAGTTGTAGGTGGTGGTGACACCGCTTGCGAGGAGGCTACATACCTTGCATCTATCTGTAAGAAGGTTTACCTCATCGTTCGTAAGAACTACCTCCGTGCTTCAAAGGCTATGCAGGAGCGTGTGTTCAACACTCCTAACATCGAGGTATTGTTCGAGCACAACACAGCAGAGGTTCTCGGCGACGAGGATGGCGTAACAGGCGTACGCGTGGTTAGCACATCTGGCGAGGAGCGCGTTTTGGACATCATGGGCTTCTTCCTTGCTATTGGCCACCACCCCAACGTAGAGGTATTCAAGGGTCAGCTCGAGCTCGACGAGCAGGGCTACATCAAGGTTGTTCCTGGCACATCTAAGACATCTGTTGAGGGTGTATTCGCTGCGGGCGACGTTAAGGATCCTCACTACCGTCAGGCTATCACCGCTGCGGGCTCAGGCTGTATCGCAGCTTTGGATTGCGAGCGTTGGTTGCTTGCACAGTAATCCATGGGGTTTAGCGTAACCATACTTGGCAATTCGTCTGCTAAACCTACACCACACGCCCACCCATCCGCTCAAGTAGTAAACCTCAACGAGCAATACTACCTTGTGGATGCTGGTGAGGGTGTACAACAGCAGCTCATAAGGCGCGGCATAAATCCGCTGCGCCTTAGGGCTGTATTTATTTCACACCTACATGGAGACCACTGCTTCGGCCTCTTTCCGCTTATCGCAACCCTCGGTCTGGAGGGTAAGCGCACACCCCTGGACATATATGCTCCCGCGCCCATGGGTGAGATATTGGAGTACCACCGCCGCTACTTCTGGGATGACCTTCCCTACGAGGTCAAGTGGCACGAGGTGCGCACTACGGAGCACGCAATAATCATGCAAAACAACACCCTCGAGGTGTGGTCGATACCTCTGCGCCATAGGGTGCCCACAGCGGGTTTCCTCTTCAAGGAGAAGCAGCCAGAGCGCAATGTCGACAAGTTCAAAATAGGAAAATATGGGCTCTCGATAGCCCAGATTGTGGCAGCAAAGCGTGGCGAGGATATCACATTGGAGGATGGCGAGGTCATACCCAACGAGGAACTCACCTACATCCCCTATCAGGCTCGCTCCTACGCCTACCTCTCGGACACCGCCTACTCGGCAAAGGCCGCAGAGCGTGTGCATGGCGTAGACTTGCTCTACCACGAAACGACATACTCGACCAAAGAGGCGATGTTTGCCAAGGGGCGTGGACACTCCACAACCATTGAGGCAGCAAAGGTAGCCGCCAAGACCGAGGCAAAGAGACTTATTATAGGACACTTCTCGTCGCGATACAAGAACCACGAGCCATTGGTCGAGGAGTGCAGAACAATATTCCCCAACACAGATATTGCCGAAGAGGGCATGACGTTTAACATAGAGGAGAAGCGATGATAAAGGCAGATATACAATTTGTGCGTTCACTCGCCGAGAAGCGCGTGCGCGACCAGGAGCGACTCTTTGTCGCCGAGGGCAGCAAACTTACCGAGGAGATACTCGCCTCGAACTTTGTCGTGCGTCGCATCTACACCACACGCCACGACCTCAAGGGTAAGAACATCGAGGTCGTAGACCAGCGCGAGATGGAGCGCATATCGCAGCTTAAGAGCGCAAACGACACCCTCGCCGTTGTGGAGCAGCCACGCTACAAACTCTCGGTTGCGAACCTACGCGGCAAGCTAACCGTCGCCCTCGATGGCGTGCAGAACCCTGGCAACCTCGGCACTATAATACGCCTTGCCGACTGGTTTGGCATCGAAGATATCATCTGCTCGCGCGACACCGCCGACTGCTTTAACCCCAAGGTTATTCAGGCCACGATGGGTGCTATACTCCGTGTGAGGGTGCACTACACCGACAACCTCCCCGCGCTGCTACAAGATGCTCACCGCGAGGGACTAAACATCTACGGCACACTCCTCGACGGAGGTAACATCTACGACGAGAAACTCGATGCGAGTGGCATTATCGTTATGGGCAACGAGGGTCGTGGCATAACCGACGATACACGCAAGGCGTTGACACACCGTCTGTTAATCCCTCCCTACCCCGCTGATGCACCAACCTCGGAGTCGCTAAATGTGGCGATGGCTACGGGCATAATCCTCGCCGAATTCCGCCGTCAGCAGAGATAACCATCAACCGAAACAAAACCAAGTACAATATGAGACGACTATTATTAGCTATTGTTGCCATAGCGGCAATCTTTACTGCCGCGGCGCAGACACGCACAGAGCAGCTCTTGGAGCGCGGATGGCGCTTTACGCGCGAGGATAGCGCGGAGTTCATAGCCGAGGAGTATGACGACAAGGCGTGGCAGGAGGTTACCGTGCCCCACGACTGGGCTATTTATGGTCCCTTCAGCATCCATAACGACCGCCAGAATGTAGCCATCACACAGGATGGACAGAAGGAGGCGATGGAGCACGCGGGACGCACAGGTGGTCTACCCTTCGTAGGCGTGGGCTGGTATCGTCTCGACTTCGAGGCCCCCGCATTTGAGGAGGGCAAGTGCGCAACGCTCATCTTCGATGGCGCTATGAGTCACGCGCGCGTATATGTAAATGGTATGGAGGTGGGATATTGGCCCTATGGCTACAACTCCTTCCACTTCGACATCACCCCTTACATCAAGGCGGGCGAGGTGAACACCCTTGCTGTGCGCCTCGAGAATGAGAACGAGTCATCGCGTTGGTATCCTGGTGCGGGCATCTACCGCAATGTGCACCTTGTAGTTACGGAGGAGGCCTATGTTCCCGTGTGGGGCACGCAGCTCACAACGCCCACCGTGACCAAGGAGTGGGCAAAGGTGGAGCTTCGCACAAAGCTCACTACACCCGAGGGTGCTGACCGCAGCATCTACCGCATCGTAACCGACATCATCGACCCCGCAGGCGAGGTTGTAGCGACAAACGAGGCTACGCTTAGCCGCTACGACAACACGCTCTTCGAGCAGGAGTTCGACATCGCCGCACCCGAGTTGTGGAGCGTAGACAACCCAGCGCTATACTACGCAAAATCAAAGATTTATGCGGGCAGCGAGCTTAAGGATGAGTACTCTACACGCTTCGGTATCCGCACGCTCGAAATCATCCCCGACAAGGGCATGTTCATAAATGGCGAGCCCGCAAAGTTCAAAGGCGTATGCAACCACCACGACCTCGGTCCATTGGGTGCTGCGGTGAACGACGCGGCAATACGCCGTCAGATACGCATAATGAAGGAGATGGGCTGCAACGCCATCCGCACCTCGCACAATATGCCTGCACCCGAGCTTGTGGAGGCGTGTGACGAGATGGGTATGATGCTTATGCTCGAGACCTTCGACGAGTGGCGCACACCCAAGCTCACGAATGGCTACCACAAGCACTTCGACGAGTGGGCAGAGCGCGACATGGTCAACCTCATACACCACTACCGCAACAACCCCAGCGTCGTGATGTGGTGCATAGGCAACGAGGTACCCGACCAGGGCGACAAGATGTGGGGCCCCAAGCTCTCACGCTTCTTGCAGGACATCTGCCACCGCGAGGACCCAACACGCTATGTCACACAGGGCATGGACCAGCCACACAATGTCGTCTACAACAACATGGCGGCAATGATGGATGTGGCGGGCTTCAACTACCGCCCATGGCACTATGGCAACAGCTATCAGGCTCTACCCCAGCAGATTATCCTCGGCACAGAGACCGCATCAACGGTAAGCAGCCGTGGAGTATACAAGTTCCCCGTTGAGCGCCGCTCGATGGCTACATACGACGACCACCAGTCCTCATCGTACGACGTTGAGCACTGCTCGTGGTCTAACCTTCCTGAGGATGACTGGATGTGGCACGAGGACTACAACTGCTGCATCGGCGAGTTCGTGTGGACAGGCTTCGACTACCTCGGCGAGCCTACGCCCTACTACACAAACTGGCCAAGCCACTCATCACTCTTCGGTATTGTCGACCTTGCGGGATTGCCCAAGGACCGCTACTACCTCTACCGCAGCCACTGGAACAAGGCTGAGGAGACACTCCACATCCTGCCCCACTGGACATGGCCAGGCCGCGAGGGCGAGACAACACCCATCTTCGTATATACAAACTACCCCTCGGCCGAGCTCTTTATCAATGGCGTAAGTCAGGGCGTGCGCACCAAGGATACATCGGTGACACTCGAGAACTCGTGGGACGAGGAGTCGGAGAAGGGACTCAAGCGCCAGTCGCGCTACCGCCTTATGTGGATGGATACGAAGTATGAGCCAGGCACAGTGAAGGTTGTGGCATACAACGAGGCGGGCGAGGCCGTTGCAGAGCGTGAGATGACTACTGCGGGTAAGCCCCACCACATCGAGCTATCGGTAGACCGCGCGACAATCGAGGCCAACGGCAAGGACTTGGCATTCGTAACGGTGAGCGTGGTGGACAAGGATGGCAACCTCTGCCCCGCAGCCGATAATCTCATCGAGTTCAGCGTAGCGGGCGAGGGTCACTACCGCGCAGGTGCCAACGGCAACTCGGTATCGCTGGAGCTCTTCCACGAGCCAAAGATGAAGGTGTTCAGCGGCATGATGACAGCAATCGTCGAGAGCAACGACACCCCAGGAACGATTACACTCACAGCACGCTCTAAAGGTTTGAAGAGTGCTAAGATTGTGATTAAGAGCAAGTAATGCAGATAAAAACCATGAGAATTATGCAACTTATTAAGAGTCTTTTCGTTGCGGTAGTAAGTAGCGCAGCCATTATGTTTGCAGGCTGTGAGCCACAGGTAGACCCCAACAACCCACCCGTCATGGAACTCGACATCTACGAGATTAGCGTGACAGGCGAGGGTGGCGACATCCCCATCTTCTACACCGTGACAAACCCCGTGAAGGGTGCTATGCCCGAGGTGACAAGCAACGTGGAGTGGATTACACCCATCGACATCAACAGCTACCAGATTATGCTACGCATCGCCGAGAGCGATAGCGCAGAGACACGCATGGGTTTTGCTACCATCAACTACAAGGGCATGAAGAAGCCCATCCGAGTATATATCACGCAGGACAAGCAGCCTCTTAACGACTTTAAGTTCAGCGTCTCGGATGTTACGTACAAGAGTTGCAAGGTGCAGTACATGCCCCGCGACCCCAAGCGCCCATACATGGCAAACATCATCGACAGCGAGTACTTCAAGCAGACGGGAATCACCGATGGCTCGGTCTTCGTGGCAAACGAGATGGAGAGCTACCTCGCCCTCGCACAGCGCAACAACATGACCCTCGAGGAGCTTATGGGACGCGTGAGCCCACAGCTTATTTACAAGGGAGATGCCGAGCGCGAGTTTATGGGCATGCAGCCAGGTGCTACTTACACAATCTACAGCTATGGCATTGAGTTTGACGGCAATAGCTATACTATGACTACGCCTCTGCACACCTCTATCGTCGACATACCCATGCCTACGATGTATGATGTGAGCTTCGACATCTCGACATCGTTCTCCAATGGCACCGCCATGATAAGCGTGACGCCCGAGAACTGGGATGGCTACTACGCCGTGCAGGTGATACCCGATGACAACATCCTCTATACACCTCCTGGCCAGAACCTCAACGACTACACCATAAAGAGCATTGCCACAAACTTCTACACCACAGCGCGCAACGCCATAAAGAGTGGCTACAACGTGGAGCAGTATCTCAAGTCAACCTGCTACAAGGGCTCAAAGAGCATCAACATGCAGCTCTCGTCGGACAAGAAATACATGGTCATCGTCTTTGCCGTTGAGTCGAAGGATGGCGAGATACCCGTGATGCGCTCGATGCCCGCAATCAAATATTTGTAGTCATGCGCAGACTTCTTTCAGTGCTTCTCCTCACCCTGCTGGTCGCCTCATGCGCTGAACATGAGGTAGATACAAAGCCCTCGTTCAGCGTCGAGACTACAACAGTAGAGGCGACATCCATAGGTGGATACTTCGAGGTGGGATACACCATAGCCCAGACCAATGGCATGAACCCCGTTGCCGTGACCGAGGCGGAGTGGATTACAAACATCAACAACGAGACCCCTGGCAGCATCAGCTTCAGGGTGCTTCCCAACGACACATCTGCGCCCCGCGAGGCGGTGGTGACACTACGCCACATATCTACCCAAGAGACGCCACAACTCGTTGTTAAACAGAGTGCTTCGGAGGGCGAATACCTCAATATAGAGGTTAAACGCCTCGACTACTCGGAGTGCGAAGTGACAATCGTGCCCCAGAGCGATGATATGTTCTATGTGGTGACGATGGCGGAGAAGAGCTACCTCACGGGCATGAACATAACCTCCGCAGAGGAGCTTGTAGCGGCAGACCTTATACAGTACAACAGCTACCTCACAGGCGAGGATAACCTTGAGGAGTTTTTAACCAAGAGTAAGCTTGCGGTAAAGGGTAAGCAGGTGCGAGTGTGGCAGGACCTATCTCCCGCGCGCGAATATGTAATCTACGCCTACGGCATCTACTTGCGTGGCGATGAGTATGAGTGTGTGACGCCCATTGCCTACACCCTCATCGAGGAGCGCCTCCCCGAGCGTACTGCCGAAGAGTTCGACATCGAGATTACGGCTGAGGGCCCCGAAGTGTCGTTCAGCGTGAAGCCCAAGACATGGGATGGCTACTACGCCGTTCAGATTGTCGAGGACACCGAGGCGGGATACATCGAGCAGGGACTACCCTTCAGCGAGGAGGCAGAGGTTGCCGTAGCCGAGGCCTTCTTCTACATCGCTGACCACCTCTACTACTACGAGGAAAAGAGCCCCGAGGCCATCATGCAGCAGCTCGGCTACAAGGGCGAGGCCTCGTTCCACAAGACCCTCAACGCCAACCACCGCTACATGGCACTCACCTACGCCATAGCCTCCGACGAGGGCAATGTACCCATGGTGGTGTCGAAGCCCATCGTCTCATACTTCACAACAGGAAGCGTCGAGCGCTCCGATATGACCTTCACGGCGCGCTTCGAGAATATACGCCCTCGCTCGGTGGATGTGACCATCACACCCTCGTGCGACGAGCCCTACACCGCGGTGCTGATGTATGCCAAGAACCTCCCCGAGGGAGACTTGCAGGAGCAGCTGGAGTGGGTGATGACGAAGTATGCGCCCTTCGAGCTTACGGGAGAGTATCGCGAGCATATCTCGCAGTTACCCCCCGCTACGGAGTTTATATTGGCCGTATATGGCTACTACGCGGGTGCTGCGACTACCGACCTCTTCCTCTACCGCTTCACGACACTCGAAGATGGCGAGGGCAAGAACTACATAACCTCTGTAAGCACCACGGCCTACGACCTTGGCGAGGTGGTGGCACTCGAGCCCTATTATGCCTCGTTCCTGGGCTATGCCGACTACTTCATGTCCATAGAGATTGAGACCGCAATACCCTCACCCTCACTGCATTTCGACATCTTCCGCAGCGATGTTGTCGAAGAGTACAGCGAGGATGAGATACGCCAGAGCCTACTTGAGTACTCCTACTCCTCATCTCCCGACTGGGCGCTCTGCACCTACGGAAATGAGTATGTTGTATGTGGCTTGGCCGAGGATGAGGATGGCTATGTTGGCGAACTCTACATCTCCGAGCCCATCAGCTTTGAGCGCACAGATGTGGACGATGCCTCGATATTTGTGGAGCTATACAGCGACTATGTGACGCCAAAAGCACTGAGCCATAGCATTTTTTAGCACACTTATTTTGTAGAATAAAAATATTTGCATACCTTTGCAGCCCGTATCAACCTCTTATAATGGGTGAAGGCGCAGTTTGCGAGGGGGAGGGCTTGGCTTTTGTCGAGCATAGACCCAACGAAGCAAGGATTATTGTCGAGGGTGGCAATATGGTAGCGCCAACACAGCGATAATGTTGAGCGATAAACATTTAATTATTTTGTTGCAACAATGAACAAAGATGCATTGATCAGACTCGTAAACGAGCAGATGTGGGCAAAGGGCGAGAACGATGTGCCCAAGTTTGAGGCTGGTGATACTATCACCGTAACTTATCGTATCCTCGAGGGTAACAAGGAGCGTCTCCAGAGCTTCCGTGGTGTAGTTATGCAGATTAAGGGTTCAGGGCGTACTAAGATGTTTACAATCCGTAAGGTATCTAACGGTGTAGGCGTTGAGCGTATCTTCCCATTGTACTCACCCCACATCGACAAGATCGAGGTGAACAAGTATGGTGTAGTACGTCGTGCACGTATCTACTACTTGCGTGACCTTACAGGTAAGAAGGCACGTATCAAGGAGCGCCGCATGAAGAAGAGCGAGTAATCGCCCGGCGACTTGAACAGAAAAAAGGGACTATCCGCAATGGATGGTCCCTATTTCTTTATGTCACTTATAGAGCTACTTGCGCTTAAAGAACTTGCGCTTTATCCAGAGGTAGTATCCCGTGAGTGGGAGCGTTGCTCCAAGCATCGCGGCCAAGAACCACAATACGCGCGTGACGATACCGCCCCAGCTGCCTACATGCACGGAGTATACCCACCCCTTGGTCTTGCTGTCGCTGGCCTTGTCGGCATAGCGCTCAACGGAGGTTATCTCGCCCGTAGCACTATCGAAATGGTAGGTATCCTTGGCGCGCTGGTTGCCATAGTTAGAGCTCTTAACATCGACCTTACCCTTCGAGATGGTCATCTCGACAGAGTCGCCGCAGTCGCTCTTTACCTCACGAACAACATCCGACCAATGGATATAGGGGTTTTCGATATTGGCTTTTGCACCACCCCTACTACTCTTAACAGCCTCACTCTGAGTTGCCTCCGTATCAGCAGCAAGCAACTTATAAAAACCTTTACCGTACCACTCGAAGGACCATGTAAGACCCGTAAGCGCCATGGCCAGGAGTAGCAATGTCGCGTAGATGCCACCCGCAACATGGAGGTCGTACCAGAAGCGGTGCCAGCCCTTGCGCAGGGCTATCTGCGAGCGGTGCTTGAGTGCTTTAAGGCTCCTTGGAAACCATAAAACCGCACCCGTAAGGATGATAATGACCATAAGCAGCGTGCTTACACCCACAATCATCTTACCCCAGAACACCGCATTCTTATCCTCGGGGCGCTCATCCATAAGCCAGCGGTGGAGGCTGAACATATCTTTGAAGAACTGCAAGCGCCCTGGCTCACCAAGCACCTCGCCCGTATATTGGTCGACATAGACCGCAGCACGCTTTGGCGTGTTGATGTTTACCTTATAGCTCTGCTCTGGGTCGTCGCTGATAGTTACTCCCGTAATCTTACGCCCCTCCTCCAAGGTGGGCTCTACTGCTGCAACAAGCTCTTCGAGGGGCAGAGGCTCGTCCTTTACCTCCTCGACATAGTAGTAGTCGCGCTGCACCATGCGCGTAATCTCCTTCTCGAAGATGAGCATAGCGCCCGAGAAGCAGGTGATGGCGATGACCACACCCAAGGGTATGGATAGCCATATATGAAGCTGTTTGAAGATGTTTCTCATTGTGTGGGTAATATTGGTGGTGATACTACAAAGTTACTATAAAATCTGCAATATCACCACCTTAAGTTTATAAAATTTAGAACATTGGAGTCATGCGACCTATGCCGCGCACCTGCGTTGCCTCAACCGTAAGGCCCTTTGTTGCTACTGCCGTAGCGGTGTCTATTGCATATATTGCGGGGTAGTCGTCCGTAAGTGTCACGGCGATGTAGCACTTGCCATCCTCGGTGTAGGGAGCGTTGCCGAAGCCCGAGATGCGCTCGACAGAGGGCAGACCCTCAACATTGGCAAGCGTAGCGCTCTCTGCATCGAATATCGCAAGGCGCGATGCTGTCATCGTGGTTGCTGGTGCAAGGGGCATATCGTACATGAGCATCAGGAATTTTGAGCCTCCGATATACCATGTGCGAAGGAATGAGATGCCGTTGGTAAGTGCCTCAATGTTAACATAGTAGCTGGGGTCGAACTCCTCCGTGCCCGCCTTTATGCGCACCACTCCCGCGGGGAGCGTGGTCTGCTGACGCTCGTCGGCCATGGTCTTGGCATACGAGGGCGAAAATACATAGACGTCGCCACTCTCCGCAGTCCAAATCATTTGGTAGTACTGCGACTTGTTGCGTCCCGCAGCGTAACTAATCTTGTCCGTGCGGATGAGCTTGTGCTGGGCGAGTGTCTCATCCTCGAATATCGCCACCCAGCACTCGTCGGGATACTGCGTCCACTGCAACTCACCCTCCTTGTATGCGCCCGAGCCAGAGCCTCCCGCCTCGGTCTTTACAAGGTCGGCATAGCCCTCTCTAATCCACTTGCCACCATCAGCCTTCACGCCATACTGGCTCAAGCCCATGGGCACGGCAGCAGAGAAGATTTTACCATCCACATCCTCGATGCCCGCCAATGTAACAAACTCGCCATTGCCGAGGAAGTTCTCCGAGAGGTAGTGTTCCTCGAGGGTGTCGTTTGTGGTGTAGGTCTCGGCCTCAACATCGAGGTACGACACAAGGAACGACTTTGGAATGAAGCCATTGGCATCTGCCCACTCCGCAGGGCCGTCACCCGTCGAGAAGGTCATTATGTAGCGGTCGTAGATGCCATAGGTCGTAAATCGGCGCACGGCATACTCCGCAGGGCGCGCTGCGAGCGTATAGTCGTCGTTCATGACATAGGAGCGCGTGGTGCCCGCATTGCCCTGGTTGTAGGTGAGGCCGTAGAGGTACTTGTCGCCGTAGAAGACCCAGTACGAGGCGCCATCGTTCACAAGGCCATCTGTCATGCCCACCACGCCGCCATCGAGGTTGGATGCAGTGACGAGGGCGTTTGTTGTGTTACCCGTGAATGTACCCTCCGTAGCAAGGACATATGGGCGCACGGCATTGTTGTTCTCCGCGCCACCCGATGGGGTGTTTGTGTTTGTCTCACACGCTGCCATAACGGCCAGCGCAATTGTCGATAGTGCAACTACCGCGAACTTTCGTAAAATCTTGTTTATCATAGCGTTTTATTTTAATTATTATCTATTTATGGTTACTTACCACCAAATGCCACACGTAGCTTAACGTAGTATGCACGCCCCGCCTTCTGCAGGCTGAAGTTATCGTAGAGGCGCTCATTCGTGAGGTTGCGGCACTCGAAGGCGATGTTGTAGCGCCCATCCTTAATCGTGTAGCTCAAAGCGATGTTGTGTGAGAACTGCGAGGGCACCATGTAGTCGTTCTTGTTCGAGCCGATGCGTGAAGAGTAGTAGTAGAAGTTGTGGAGATACTGGTTGTCGTATGTCAGCTCGAGGGTGTTGCCCCTCCATCCGCAGTTGTGCCACGATAGCGTAACATAGGCGTCGGCAAAGAGGTAGGGGATGTTGGGCATGCGGTCGCCATAACCGAGGTTGGGCATCGACGAGCCTATCGCCGTGGGCTGGTTGTCGCGCACATCCATATAGGTGAAGTTGCCGCCTATGGTCACCCAGCGCTTGTAGTTGTAGCGTGCCGAGAGGTTGATGCCCCATGTGCGCACCGAGCCATAGTTTATGTAGCTCGCAGCCGCCTTACCACCACTCAAATCAACAATATTGCGCTGTATGTAGTCCTGCGTGCTACGCCACACGAAGCCTCCCTCGAGGTAGAGGCCATGCTCCTTATTCTGGCCATAAGCACCCGTGTAGTTAAGGCTAACATTCACATTATCACTGCTCTCGGGGCGAATGCCTATGTCACCCATCTCAAGGTCCTCGTCACCGAACATCTCCTCGATGGTGGGTAGGCGATATGCCTTTTCGTATGATAGCTTTGCCTGCAACTCAGGGATGATGAGGTATGTCGCTGCAGCACCATAGCCCAGAGCATCCTCACTGCGCGAGGTGGGCACGAATGTCGTGGCGTTGCTATCAGTCGCTATCGGGCCACGCACCTTGAGCGAGTAGTACTTGGCAAAGAGCGAGGCGTTCCAGCGCTCCGACATCGCGAGACGATACTGCAAGCCCGTGATATTCTTCATCGTCTGCTTGTCTATGGCATCCTCCGCTGCCTCCTTCGCCAGTAGCGAGGTATTCGCACGACGGAAGTGGTTCACGACATGGTTCAGCGTGAAGGTGTGGGCATCGCCCAGGCGGTAGTTGAGTGTCGCCGTAGCATTCCAGTTGTGGTTTGCCGAGCGCGTATGCTGGTATGACTGCTCGCCAGGGGAGTTGAGACGCTTGGTCTCGCCACGCCAGTTATATTTGTACTGCGCGGTATCTATGTTGTAGGTTATGTTGTGGTTGTAGTTTGCCGTCAGCGTGAGGTCGAGGCCCTTGATGCCGAGGTTGCGCTTCTGATACTCCACCGAGGGCATCAGCGAGTGGCCCCTACGCAGCTTGTCTCCATAGACAATCTCCTGACGCACACCCGTTTGTATCTCCTTGTACATCTGCGAGTAGTTCATCGCAAACATCAGCCTATCTGCCCAGCGCTTACCCACTACGCCCACCTTTGCTACAACGCTCTCGTTGTGGTAAGTATCGTGGAAGCGCTCCATGCGCTCGAGGTGTGTGCGGTCGATGCGCCCTGTGGCAAAGTCCTCAACGGGGACATCGACTTTGTAGTTGTTGTCGGAGTAGTTCTGGAAGGCAAAGACCTCCCACGACAGGCCATTCTCGAGTCGCTGACCCGCATTTACACTCGAGCGGTGGGTGTTGAACGAGCCAAAGGAGTATGAGGCATCTGCCCACCATGTGCGGTGCGACTTGTTCGTCACGATGTTTATGACGCCACCCAGGGCATCGGCACCAAAGCCCACGGGCACAACACCGCGATATACCTCCACCCTATCGGCATAGCCCGCGGGAATGTTGTTTAGCGCAAAGGCACCTCCCACACCCTCCTGTGGCACGCCGTCGATGAAGACCTTGACATGCTTACCCGCAAAGCCATCTATCGTAAGTGCCATATCGGAGCCTACGCCACCCGACTCGCGGAGCTTTAGGCCTGGGGCGCTCGAAAGTGCATCGGCAAGGTTTTTTGTAGTGTTCTTCAGGGGCTGCATATCCACCGCCACGGCGTTAAATGCCGAGCGCTTGATGCTACCCACACCCGAGGCCGACACCACAACTGCATCTATCGCCATCGCAGACTCCGCCAACACGAAGTCCACCTGCATATTACCACGCATCTCAATGTCGCGCGTCATGGTCTCGTAGCCCATCATCTGCGCAGAGAGTGCATCGCCCTCCAAGACAGTCAGTCTGTAGCGGCCCTCGGCATCGGTAGTCGTGCCGCGCGTAGTACCCTCAACAAAGATTGTGGCATAGGGCAGCGCATTACCCTCGCTATCACGCACCACGCCGCTAATCTCAACGCTTACAGGGGGCTCCGTAGCCATTGCCGCAGCGCTCACAACGAGCAATAGTATAAATATAAGGTATCTTCTGATTGCATCCATAGTCTACATTTTAGTAATTTCCACGGTGCAAAGGTACGGGAGCGCACGATTTTGGGCAATCGCAAAATTTTGGGAAAATGGCGTCGCCCTCTCCCCACATTTAATGAGAAACAAAAAAGAAACCACCCAGAGGCGCATACCCCTGGGTGGCTTACAAATGATGTATGATCTATGATCCTATTTGAGATATATCTCTACAAGAGGTGCATATATTACCTGTTGAACGAGATAATCAACTCGGGAGCATTTTCCTTGCGGTACTCCCACGCAAACACGCCCTCGTCAGTAATTGAAAAATCATAATACTTGAACTCGGTCAGTACATTGCCCTCTGCGTCAACAATGCCAAAAGCCGTCTTCTCTTTTGTAGGGCGGCAAACAAACAAACCTTTCACATAGCGCTCACCATCCACAACTGGACCAATCTCATAATACTCGCATGGAATACACAACTTGGCATTTGAATCAATGACACCGTATTTGTTGTCATGACTCTCAACCAGAAGATATCCGTCCTGCATAGGGCGTGGTGCTAAATCCGCGATAGCGCCACGTGTTCTGTAGCATCCTTCACTACTAAAACCGCTATAGACACCGAATTCAACAATATATTCATCACTGTAATTCATAAGAGCTGGATCCATGAACATCTTTCCATTATCCTGAAAAGCAATGTAATACGTGTCAAAGTATATAGCTTTATCAACCTCTTTGACTCTTCTATTACGCTTCAGGTTGAGAACCTCACTATTCTCATACTTGTCATACACCGTCGCATGCGACAGATCAGGAGAGAACACAGGCTCATAGTGGCAACTCTCGCATAGAAGGTCACCCTCCTCATTATATGAGAAATACTCGTGATACTCATAATTATAGCCATGCTTGAACACCTTGTCGGCATACATCACCGTACCTGTGTAATAGACTTTACCAGCAGGCGTTACCATGGCATCGATATTATCATATTTTATGGGAACCACAACGCGGCCATCCTTTCGCGCCAAACCATAAAGTGAATTTCCATTAACATTTTTTGAAACACACAGCAGTTCGCCTGCCCAATAATAAGGCTCTTGCACATAAATATCCTTGTTACGATTGAAATTCTCGTGACAACCACACAGCAGAATAAGCGCCGACATTAAACATAAGAGCTTTTTCATATCCATTGTATTTAGTTGTGTTAATAATTTAAGTTGTTCAAGTACGAAAATTATATAATTTACTTGAGATATATCTCTACGAGCATCTCCTCCTCGCCGAGCATAACAGTCTGTGTCTGAAGCTCTCCCGCCTCGTTATAGTAGCGGAGCTCATACTCTGTATTCTTGGGCAAAAGCACCGAGAAGAAGTCGTTCATATCGCGCAACTCGCCAGCCGTAAGACCACCGCCCATCTGCTCCGTACCACGGAAAACATCTACACCCATAGCCACGCGGTCGTCAGAGTGCTCGGTCTTGCCTCGCTCCTTATATCCCGCGATGCTGAGGAAGGTGTGTGTGCCCGCCTCGAGATGGCGTGTGTACTGGTCGTAGGCGAGGTCGATGTAGTGCTGCGTAACATTCTCGGCACCCACCCACTTGGGGAGCTCCTCGATTGTGGCACCCTCCTCTTCGCCTGCCCACACCATGGGGAACCAGTCGTTGCCACCCGCAAAGCGTGTAGCGTAGATTGCATAGGTACGGTCCTCGGCGTTAGCCTTCGAGGCATCGGCCATGAACCATAGGTGGTCGAGCTGCGAGGGGAAGTAGTACTCCGTTACGCGCCACTCGCCATCGAGCCACACCTCTGTCCAGCTGTGGTTACCACGGTTGTCGTGCCATGAGGCGGTACCCGCGAAACGTGCGGGGATGCCCACAGCGCGGTATGCGTCAACAAGCAAGATAGAGAGGCCTGTGCACGATGCCATGCCCTGACGGATAGACTCACTGGGACTCTGGTTTGTCTTCTCGCGCTTGGTGTTGTAGTGCACGCCTGTAAGCGCTGGGATGTTGGCATTAACCGCACAGATGGCGTCGTACATAGTTTTGCAGGTGTCCACCGCGGGCGAGAACAACTCATACATATCCTTACGCCATGAGTCGCGCACCTCGTCAACAACGGCATAGGGCAACACATCGCAAAGATATACCTCCTCGGGTAACTCCTTCGCCCACTGATACTTGTTGCGTGCAATGTTTGCATATGCAACATTCTCCTTCAAGAGCTCGAGGTCAATAGCCTCGCGGTCGTGCTCGGGCATATTCGTGATGAGGAATGCCATGTCGCGCTGCTCCGCCTCGGGGGTCTCGGCTACGAGTTTGCGCAACTCCTCGCCGCGCGCCGAAGCCTCGAATGCCGTCTGAAGGGCTGTGTCTGTGTCGGGGTTATATGCCTCCGCCTTCTTTGGCCAGTAGTTTATTGCAAGTGCTGCAACCACGGCAACAGCAAGCAAAATAAGGTACTTGTTTCTGTTCATTATCGTATAAGTTTAAGTATCTCTTTTACTTCATTCTCATCCACGGTGCGCAGTGCATACTCATCCACCGCGTCGCTGCCACCCATCGAGATGCGAGGGTTGCGATACTCCATGGCTCCCGCCACCATGCACTTGGCACTGAAGTGCAAAGCATCAACACCCGCCTCGGCGAGCTGCTTGGCATTTGCTGCCACTACGCCACTACCCGCCATAATCTCGATGCGACCCTTCGAAATCTCCACTGCACGGCGAATGTTCTCAATGCCGTCTATAGCTTTGTCGTAGCTTCCCGAGGTGAGTATACGGTTGCATCCCGCCTCTATAATCGCCTCAACAGCAGCCTCATAATCCTCTGTCATATCCACAGCGCGGTGGAATGTTGTCTCCATGCCCTTGCTTGCCTCAACAAGCTGGCGTGTACGCTCCACATCTACCTTGCCGTCGGCCGTAAGGATACCGAATACCACGCCCGTAGCACCCGCCTCGCGCGCGTAGGCAATGTCGCGAAGCATGGTCTCGAACTCATCGTCCGAATATAGGAAATCGCCACCACGGGGGCGTATCATGACGCTTACATCAATACCCTCAATCTTGGCAACACGCTCGATGGTCGCCATTGATGGTGTCACACCACCCTCCGCGGGCGATGCACACAACTCCACACGATTAACACCGAGGCGCGCAGCAATGCGGCATGCATCAACCGAGTAGGCACAAAGTTCTGTCTTCATATCTTTTCGTTCTTTATAGTCGTTCACTATCGATGAATTTGTTCAATACTGCATATACCGTAAGGCCCGCTACGGAGCGTATGCCTGTCTTGTGGACGATATTCTTGCGGTGCGAGATTACGGTGTGGGGCGAGATGTTTAGCTCCGAGGCTATCTCCTTGTTCGTCAGGCCGCGCGCCACAAGAACCAGCACATCGCGTTCACGCTCCGAAAGTTCGTGGCTCTCGGCATAGTTGTGCTCCGCGGGCATATCTGCCGCATCTATAATCATGCGGTGCAGCTCCTCGGCGGGGGTGTAGAGCGTTGCCACAGCCGTAAAGCGACGCAACACCGCAGCATCTACGATGGCACTCTGCAAACCTATCACGGGCAACGACTGCAACTCCGCAACACCCTCAATATCACGCGCCAAGCCCACTGCCGCAACCACAACATCCACCTCCGTATTACGCATCAGCGCCTGTAACTCTCCCAGCGTCGCCACAGCACCCACAACACGCAGGCTGGGATTATGACCGACGATGGTTGCCACGCCCTCCATGATTATGGGCGAAGGCTCAACAATGGCTATCGAGACTCGCTTCATGGCTATCGCAGTTTGAGGTACTTAACTACAAGGGGGCGCAACAAGTAGGTCTCGATATTGCTATGGCGGCGCAGGTCGTCACGCAACTCGTAGACATCCTTCAACATATCGCAGCGCAACGATGTGGGGGCAGACTCCGGAAGGCTCTTAACGATAAGCGAGGCTATGTCGTTCGAGCGGTCGTCGATGTCGGCATGGGGCATGTCGAAGAGGGCAAAGTTTGCATCGCGCTCACCACCGCGCTCCATGAGGGTAAATATCTCGCGCTCCTCCTCCTCGAAGTGACTCTTTATGTAGCGGGCATAGTCGTCGTAGAAGCGGCGCAACACACGCTGTGAGAACTCATCGCAGTGCGAGAGTACCTCCTCAAGATGGCGTGCCGTGTGGGGCAACATGCGCTCGGCATAGTAGCGGTGTGAAGCGCGCAGGTAGGCTATCACCTCGGGTAACATATCCTCGGTTATTTCCTCATTCGAAGGGCGATAGCGCGAGTCTATGTGCATGGCACACAGCATCATAAAGAGTTTTGCGTTATAGCCATCGCGCTTGCACATCTCGGCTATGGATATGTCGCCAAAGGGGAGATGGATGTTGAGGCGCGAGAAGAGCGACAGGAGCATGGGCGCTGCGTCTATGAGTTCGTATATCTTCATCTCGGGGGATAGAGCCACCGAAACCGATGAATTATTTGCTTTAGTCATTGTATATCAATGCGTTGATTGGTTACTACTATTATTTATCTAATATATATGCAAATATAGCGATAATTTTTGGAATATCAAAATAACCACAATGGGGGATATTTATTTTGCAAAATACCCACATTTTGCGATTGTACGCCTCGACATAAAGCCCCATCTTTGCAGTGTGGAAAATCGCTCATTTTCATGTGGGCTTGATGGCGCGAAACAGAGCGCGCCCCACACTGTTAATTTGGATAAATCTTTTTAGTTTTTTATTGGGTGTTGCTCCTCGGAGCACAAGAGACCGCCAGAGGGTGGTCTCTTTTTTTTGCATATTAATACAATGTAATTGAAGCAGTTAACACCAGCACCATCCAATTACCCACTCACTAATTTGTTGTCAGAGTGGTGCTAATGTGGCGCTGACACGAAAAATGGCGGATGGGACATACTATAACGTATTTCCCATTCGCCATTTTGACTGAAGCGTCGCAGTAGCGCCGCTATCACAACAAATTAAGCGTTGCCCTTATGACCAAAGGGGTCCACCATATGCTTGGTGTGAATGTTAATCTTGCCTACGTTGTTCTCGTAGCGTGTGATGTTCTCCTGAAGCGAAAGAAGAAGACGCTTTGCATGCTCGGGCGTGAGCACCACGCGGCTCTTCACGCGCGCCTTGGGAAGGCCTGGGAGCATAGTTGCGAAGTCGAGCACGAACTCCGATGTTGAGTGTGCGATGATTGCGAGGTTGCAGTAGTTACCCTGTGCGACCTGCTCGTCGAGCTGTATCTCGATACCTGGCTTGTTATTCTCGTTCATGGTTTTATTTGGTTTATGATTATACTAACTGACCTCAAAGGTACAAAAAAAATTGTTATCGCCCAAATTAGAGGATACGCCAAGCGACGTATGTGTCACGATGTTGAACATTTGGTGGCAAATTTGCTTAATTTATTGCGAAGCATAGCGGGGATATTTGCTAAAAAGTTGTATATTTGCACCGATATGTGGATATGCCGCATGGCATAGCCATACAGAGTGTAAAAGGGGCAGAAGGTTATGATTGTCGAGATTATAAGGATACTCATTGATGGTCTCATCGTTGGACTCGCATCATCGGTTACGGTGGGTCCTGTGGCGGTGTTATGCATACAGCGCACATTGAGTCGAGGCTACCTCTCGGGCATCTTCTCGGGCTTGGGCGTGGCGAGCGCCGACACGCTTATGGCAATCCTTGCATTTACGCTCTACGCACTTCTGAAGAGCTACATCGACCAGTACAACACCATCATCATGTCGTTGGGCGGTGTCTTTGTCATCATCGTCGGCATCTTTATATTCTTTAAGAACCCTGTGCCCCAGGTGCGTAAGAACCGCACGGATAAGAATGAGCTGTGGCAGGATTTCGCCTCGATGTTTGGCTTCACGCTTGCCAACTTTGCCATCATCATCCCCTACATCCTCGCCTTCTTCACCATGTTTAATGTCGAACTCTCGAGCAGCACGCTCAGCGACAAAATAAACATCGACACCGAGCTACTGATGGATAAGCACTATGACAACGATGTTGTGGTGTATAACGACGAGGCCAAGGCCACGGACCTCTACGACATAATCGAGAGGAACGAGCAGCGCGACAAGGCAGAGGCACACGAGAAGGCTATGGCAGAGGTGGCCGGCGAGCTCAAGGTGCCACGCATGATACGCAACATTCTGGTTCTGGGAGGCTTCCTGCTCGGAGCAATGGTATGGTGGGTGGGTCTCACTTCGCTCATCAACCTCTTCCGCCGCAACTTCCGACCCCGACATCTTATAGTAATCAACCGCATTGCAGGTATCATAATTTCGGCATTGGGTGCCTACACCCTTCTCTCCGTAATTATTAAGCTTTAGAGACTTATGAGTAACACACACAAGATAATCATTGCCATCGACGGTCACTCGTCGTGCGGCAAGAGCACCTTTGCCAAGGCCATTGCAGCACGCCTCGGCTACATCTTCATCGACACTGGCGCCATGTATCGCGCCGTTACGCTCTATGCCCTTGAGCATGGCGCAATACCCTCGGGCATCGCCAACGAGGAGCTTATCGAGGAGATGCTCGGCGACATAAACATCGCCTTTAGATTTAACCCTGCGCGTGGTGCCAGCGACATATATGTCAATGGTGACCTCGTGGAGAGCAAGATTCGCACCATCGAGGTTAGCAACTGCGTTAGTACCGTTAGCTCTATCGGTGCTGTGCGCCAGAAGCTTGTTGCCATGCAGCAGGAGATGGGACACAAGGGTGGCGTGGTGATGGATGGCCGCGACATCGGCACCGTGGTATTCCCCAACGCGGAGCTTAAGATATATATGACTGCCGACCCCATGGTGCGTGCCGAGCGCCGCTTCAAGGAGCTTACGGCAAAGGGCGACAATGTGACCCTCGAGGAGGTATACGAGAATGTGGTGTCGCGCGACAAGGCAGACATGACACGCGCCATATCACCCCTGCGCAAGGCCGACGACGCCATCGTACTGGATAACTCCACAATGACTGTCGATGAGCAGATGGCGTGGTTCGACAGGGAGTTTGAGCGCGTAACATCACTCCTATAATTCGAGCACGACTATGGAGGTTATTATCGACGATAACTCGGGCTTCTGCTTCGGTGTAGTAAGGGCCATTGGCGAGGCGGAGAGTGCCCTGCAGCGTGTTGGAGATGTCTACTCGCTGGGCGACATCGTGCACAACCGCGTGGAGGTGCAGCGCCTCGAAAAGCAGGGACTTCACACAGTGTCGCACGAGGATATGCCACGCCTTGGTGGTCGCACACTCCTCATCCGCGCACATGGCGAGCCTCCCCGCACCTACCGCATGGCCGAGGAGTTGGGCATCACGATTATCGATGCCACCTGCCCCGTTGTGGCACGCCTGCAGCGCCGCTTGCGCGAGGCTTACGACAAGATGCAGGAGGTGGGCGGCAGCGTAGTACTATTGGGTAAGCGTGGCCATGCCGAGGTTATCGGACTCACGGGACAGGCCGACGATGATGTCGTGGTAGTGGAGAGCGAGGCCGACCTTAGTAATGTAGACTTCTCTCGCCCCGTATATTTCCTATCGCAGACAACACAGAGCATCGCTCTATTCAACCAGCTCGCCGAGGAGATTAAGGCGCGCGCAAAGGAGACCTCGGTAAGCATCGACGACACCATTTGCCGACGCGTGGCGGGTCGCGAGGCTCTGCTTGCCGACTTTTCGCGCAGCGTCGATGTCGTAATCTTTGTCTCGGGACGCAAGAGTTCAAATGGCCGAGTGCTCTACGAGGTGTGCCGTGGCGCTAACCCCCACAGCTACAATGTCGAGGAGAGTTCCGAGATTGAGTCTTCGTGGCTCGAGGGCGCAGAGCGCGTGGGCATATGTGGCGCAACCTCAACACCCCGCTGGCTTATGGAGCAGGTTGCCGAGGCAATCAAGAACAATAACCTATAACAAAAACTTATCATGATGAGATACCTTATTCGTTCCGTAAAATATCTACTACTTCTCGGCGTTCTATATGTGGCTTTGGAGTGGTTGTCACTCACATTTGCCCCCGACCCTGCGATTGCGGGACTCAGCCTTGGCGAGGTGCTTGCACTACGCATTCAGGGTGATCGTGGCATTATGCTTATTGCAGCCTTCGTGGGCCTTGCCGCCTTCTATCCGCTCTTCGGCTTTATGAAGATGCGCATCGAGGAGTGCAGCTATGAGCGCGACTCCGTACGCCTGGACAACGCCATGCACACCTTCGGCTTCAGACTCAAGGAGGACCGTGGCAATGTCAAGATTTATGGTGCCGAGGGCATCTTGCGCCGTTTCACCCTCTTGTTCGAGGATAAAATCGAGGTGCATATCCTTCCCCAGGGCATCGAGCTTCGTGGCTTGCGTCGCTCGGTGGCTCGCGTAGGCTACCAGCTTAAGGCATACCTACACAACAGCCGCTTCGACGCGGAGTAACATTGATTAGTAAGATATAGATGAGCAAGTTAAGAAATATTGCGGTAAGCCTATTGCGCGGTGTTGGCGTCGTGGCACTCGTTGGCATCATGGCCATCGAGAGCACCTCGGCACAGAGCACCGAGCGCAGTCGTCGCGACTTCGAGTTGGGCAAGTCAATCGAGATACTCTCGAACATAATGCGCGAGTTCGAGACGGGACATGTCGACAACATCGAGGCCAGCGAGCTGCTAACAAGTGCAGCGCAGGGCATGATTGCCGCAACGGACCCCTACTCGGAGTATATCCCCGAGGAGGCGATGGACGACTTCGAGATGCTGACTACGGGACGCTATGCGGGTGTCGGCTCACTCATACGCAAGAAGGGCGACTACATACTCTTTGCACAGCCATACAAGGGCTCTCCCTCGGATGAGGCGGGCGTGAAGATTGGCGACAAGATTCTGGCTATCAATGGCGAAGATATGAAGGGTCGCAATGCCGATGAGATAAGCTCTCGTCTTCGCGGCGAGCCCGAGACCACAGTGGAGGTGGTTGTGGAGCGCAACTACGATGGCGCTATCGACACCCTCAAAATCACACGCCGCCGCATATCCATTCCGAGCGTGGGCTACGCAGGACACATCCGCGACGGCATCGCCTACATCATGCACAACGACTTTATCGAGGGCAGCTACAACGAGGTGCGCAGTGCCCTCGAAGGCATCATGGCTGCGGATTCGCTCCGTGGCATCATCCTCGACTACCGCTCGAATGGCGGTGGCGTGATGCAAGAGGCGGTAGATATTGCATCGCTCTTCCTGCCACGCGGCCAGCGCATTGTGTCGCTTATGGGTCGTGACTCGTCAACGCTACACCACTACATTACAGAGCACGCACCTCTCGCCGCAGATGTGCCCATCGTGGTACTCGTGAGCGGCTCTTCGGCTTCGGCATCGGAGATTTTGGCGGGAGCGCTTCAGGACACCGACCGCGCCGTTATCATGGGTCAGCGCACCTATGGCAAGGGTCTGGTGCAGGGCACACGCCACATGGGCTACAACAGCTACCTTAAGTACACCACAGCGAAATACTACATACCCTCGGGTCGCTGCATACAGTCGCGAAACTACCAAAGTGGAGGCTCTGCGACAATGGTGCCCGACTCACTCATAGACGAGTTCCGCACCACAGGTGGCCGTAAGGTCTACGATGGTGGCGGCATTGTCCCCGATGTGAAGATTGAGCCCGAGTATGTCAGCCGCTTTGCCCTCACGCTCTACACCATGGGATTCATGGAGGACTGGGCAGATGAGTATATGCGCAAGCACCACGACGAGGTTATCGACGTTCGCACCTTCAGCCTCACGGATGAGGACTATGCCGACTTCTGCCGCTTCGTAGAGCAGAAGGATGTACCCTATGAGTCGGAGACACGCCGTGCCCTCGCAGCACTGGAGAAGGCGGCAAAGAGCGACCGCTACGATGAGAGCCTCAACGAGGCCATCGAGGCACTCAAGGAGCTTGTCAAGGATGATAAGATGTCAAACATGGAGACCTACCGCGAGGAGATTATGGAGGCTATAACCTCGGATGTTATACTCCGCCACGCCTATCGTGAGGGCGTCATGGAGCACTCCACGCTCAACGACCCCATCGTAGACCAGGCCGTGGAACTCCTGCTCAACCGCGAGGAGTATGAGCGCATCCTCCGCGAACAGGACCTCGACAGACACTAATAGCGCACTACGCAACCGATGAAACTGCCCAACATAAACATACCCTTTCTCTCGGCACGCCGCCGCACCATAGTCATAGCACTTGGTCTGGCGCTCGCGGCATTGTCCATCTACTACACCTGGACCGTGTCCGTGGAGATGAAGCATGAGGATGAGGCTGCCGTTGCCCAGTTGCGTCAGGACGAACGCAACGCAGTGGCTATGTGGGAGGATATCCTGCGCACGACAAACATCGGAGGCTTCGGCTACAATCACGAGCTCCTCTATAAGCTTGCCGAGCATACGAATGTGCCGCTTGTGATTACGGACGAGCGCCTCAATGTGCTCGTCTCAAACCTCGAGGATGAGGTCACATCCAACAAGGATGCCCTGCGCAACGAGATTATGAAGATGAGCCGCACGAACAAGCCCATCTCCGTATCACACCGCATCACACACCAGACAACATATACCATATATTATGGTACTACGGACTATGAGGGTCTGATTACAAGCGCCCACAGCGAGGCGCTGGTCTTCTTCCCATATGTGCAGCTGACAATCATCCTCATCTTCGCCATCTTCGCATACATAGCCTTCTCCTCAACCAAGCAAAACGAGCAAAACCGCGTATGGGTGGGTCTGGCAAAGGAGACGGCACACCAGCTTGGCACGCCCACATCCTCGCTCCTGGGATGGGTGGAGTATCTGCGCACACAACCCATCGACCAGATGGCCGTGGATGAGATGTCGAAAGACCTGGCGCACCTGATGAAGATTGTCGACCGCTTCTCGAAGATTGGCTCGGAGACGCAACTCACACCAACAAACATAAATGAGGTTGTGGGCGACACGGTGATGTACTTCCGCCGCCGCATACCACGAAATGTCACCCTCGACTACAACGGCCTCGCCATAGCCCCCATCCGCGTATCGATGAACGCAGCACTCTTCGAGTGGGTGGTGGAGAACCTTATGAAAAACTCGCTCGATGCGCTACAGGGTCAGGGCAACATCGAGGTTACGGTGGGTGAGAGTGGCGACAATGTCTTTGTCGAGGTGTCGGACACGGGCAAGGGCATTGCAAAGAGCAACTGGATACGCATATTTGAGCCAGGATATACCACCAAGACACGCGGCTGGGGCCTCGGTCTATCGCTCTCGCGCCGCATTATAGAGGAGTACCACAAGGGAAAGATTGCCGTGGTGCGCTCCGAGATTGGCAAGGGCACAACAATACGCATAACACTTAAACGTCGTGAGGGAGATGAATAGCGATACACTTACATATTTCAAGGAGTGCGGCTACAATGTGGTCAGCCCCACACGACTATATGGCCGCAGGTCGGAACTTCAGTCGGGTGAGGCGAACAACGATGGCGGCTACCGTGAGGTGACTCCCCAAGAGATGTTCGGCGAGGTATCGACTGAGGGTACAGGTGGCACCTATAGCGCTATGGATGAGTCGCTGACGGCAACACCCCTCTTCCAGTCGGTGGTGCTCGCAACGCTCATCATCTACCTTGGCATCATGCTCCGCTCGTGGGGCTTCATACGCTCGATATGGAGCGATGCTCTGAAAACCAACAACGACCAGCGCATGGTTTTCGAGGGCGGCGAGCTTCCGCTACAGCGCTTCAAGTTTACTGCGGCGCTTCTGGGCCTTGCCGTAGTAGCTTTGGCCATTGTGCGCATTGCCGAGGGCGAACTCCCCATGACATCGGAGGTCTACTCCTCAACACTGCATTCCCTCGCGCCACTTGCCGCACTGGGCGTTATTCTGCTCATTGTCATCTGGTGCGTCGCCTACCACAAGATTATCGGATGGGTTATCGATAGCGACAGCCCCTCATTGCTGGCACACATAGGCTACACGAACTTCGTGCGCATTGTTGTGCTGCTCTACCCCATCACCGCAGTATGGCTTTTGAGCGACAGCGGCAGCAGCGCAACCTACTCCATAACGCTTATTGTATGCTGTAGCGTGCTGTTATTGCTGTACTTAAAAGATACTTTTGTATTCTTTCTTGGAAAAAAAATTTCGATTTTCTATTGGATTTTGTACCTTTGCACCGCGATTTTGTTACCGTGGAGTCTATTCATCAAACTGTTAGCCTCGCAAATTAACATGTAGTAAACGAATAACAAGTTGATATCCAAGGATATAAATTTGATGTTCGGATGAAATTTTCAGTGTAACACATTGCAAAAGAGAGTAAGAACAAAAGTATAAAATTAGAACAGAGGGTGAAAGTAAGTAAGATTTTAGTGTCGCAGCCTCGTCCTGCAGTTATAGAAAAGTCGCCTTTTTTCGAATTTTCTGAAAAAAATAATCTCAATGTAGATTATAAGCCGCTCATCAAGGTCGTGGGCGTATCTCTTAAGGAGTTCCGAGCACAGCGCACGGAGATTCTCGACCACACAACAATGATCTTCTCGTCACGCACAACCATCGATAGCTTCTTCCGCATCTGCGAGGAGGCACGCATCACTGTGCCCGAGACAATGAAGTATATCTGCAACACCGAGGCCGTAGCACTCTACTTGCAGAAGTATATCGTTTACCGCAAGCGTAAGATTTCGTTCGCCGATGGCACGTTCAACTCACTCGTTGAGCTCATCGTGAAGCACAAGGACGAGAAGTTCATGCTTGCACTCACCGAGCCCTTCAAGAGCGACCTTCCCGACACACTCTTGAAACTTAAGCTCAAGGTATCTCCCGTAGTCTTTGCGCGCACCGTATCTGCCGACTTGGCCGAGCTCAAGCCCCTCGACTACGACATCATCGCACTCTACTCGCCCAACGACGTCAAGGCACTCACCGAGAACTACGAGCTCGACAAGTTGCCCGTTGTTGCAACATTTGGCGAGGCTACACTTCGTGCTGCCAAGGAGGCAGGCCTCAAGGTTAAGGCTTCGGCTCCATCTCCCGAGGCTCCATCAATGGTTAAGGCTCTCGACATCTACTGCCACAAAGTAGAGGAGGGTCTTGAGGTTGCTGATGCCGAGGTTAAGGAGGATGCAGAGAAGGAGGAGTTCATCCGCCAGCAGCAGTCGAAGTTGCAGAAGAAGACACGCACACGCACTCCCAAGAAGGCGTAACAATCATGGATAAGTCCCACGCACTCCCCAAGTCGGAGCGTCTATCGTCGCTCACGGCAGTGCGTCGCCTCTTTGCGGATGGCGCGTCGGGCTTCGTATATCCATTCCGATATATGGTATATAAGAGCGAGAGCACCACGCCTACGGTCGAGGTGCTCTTCTCTGTACCCAAGCGCAACCACAAGCGTGCAAATAAGCGCAACACGCTTAAGCGCCGCATGCGCGAGGCATATCGTCTCAACAACGATGCGCTCCATGCTGCAATCGCGGAGCATGGCAAGGAGGTAGACATCGCCTTTGTCTACTCAACGAAGGAGTTACTCCCCTATAAAACTATCGAGCATGCAGTCCGCAGAATTTTGGCAGAGGTCGCTCAAAGCATGTAAGCGCATCGCCATCTGGCCGCTTGTTATGCTGGTGCGCTTCTATCAGGTGTGCATATCGCCCCTGAAGCCACCCTGCTGCCGCTTCACGCCCACCTGCTCGGCATACGCCATCCAGGCGCTACGCAAGCATGGACCCATAAAGGGCTCACTACTTGCCATCTGGCGCATCTTGCGCTGCAACCCATGGGGAGGCTCGGGCTACGACCCAGTGCCATAGATAGTGACAAGGGTATAGTTTGTAATAAGTGGGAGGCAATATAAAATGCCACAAGCGAGTGCTTGTGGCATTTTTCGTTTAGAGCAATGAGATTACTCACTGACAACTATCGAGCGGGGCATCTCGAGCGATGAACGGGTAGCGCCATTTAGCTCGTTAACAAGGGCACGAAGCTCCTCAATGTCGCTCTTATTCTCCGCCGTAGCACAAGCGTAGCAGCGGCCAATCTCGCCAGCCTTACCGTTGTGATCGACGCAGTATGCCAAAGCCGTCATATCGGCATTCCACTCCGAGGTGTAGAAGCCATAGGGCTGGGTCATAGAGCATGTCGCCCAGTAACCCGTAGCCAGAGTCCAGAGCTCGCGGTCGGGGTAGGCAGTGGCACTCGAGCAGTCGCCCTCAAGCATCGTAGTAAAGAGCGTGCGGGCATTGTCAAGGTTGGTGTACTTAACAACGATGATAGCCTTACCCGCCGAGAGCGCAGCATTACCGAAGATTGAGCCCGCCTCATCATCTCCCGAGTAGTAGCCTACAATCTCCACCTGTGGATTAGCATCGCCGAGTGTTGCGGTGCGCGCTACATTCTCAAAAGTAAAGGTCTTAACTATCTCGCCTGTGCGGCTATCCAAGGCGTAGATATAAGCCATAATCTCGGTATCGGGCAAGAGTCCCGACACCATAACGCTGCTCGAGCCGTTGTAGTAGTACTGGTCGAGAACCTCCGCAATGGTGATGCTTGGATTGAAATCCTTCGAACCGTTATAGTAATAGTCGAAGGCCTCCTTCTCCCATGCCATATACTGCTCCTCGTTATACTCCTCGGGCACGCAAGCACCTGGGATATAGTAGATTGTAGGATCGGATGAAGTGATATTCATATTGAAGCCATAGGGCGAGATATTCGATGCAGCAATCGAAAACTCCACCTCCTCGACACTGCCACCAGGGAGCGTGCGGAAGGTCTTCATGTAGGCCTCGGTGGTGATACCGCCATCATAGCCAAAGGCAATGATGTAGTAGTCGGTATCGGCCGCGGGGAGCTTCATGGCGCTACTTCCCGAGTGCTCAACCATGCCCTTGTCGTCCGCCATAATCTCCATCCAGCCACCCCACTGGTCTACAAGCTTGTGCATAACCTCATCTGCCGTAGAGACGCCATCCCATGGCTGGCAGAGTGCGCAATACTTGTCGTCGTTGTTCGAGGGGGTGATGCGGAACGAAGCCTCCATCTGCTTGACATCCCACACCTCAATTTCGAATGTCATCTCCGACTTGGCAGCGGCCTCGGTAGTATAGCTATGTTTTGAGATATCGGTGCAGATGACGATGCCCTCCGAGTCCATAATCAAGCCCGCAACGAGGATGTAGTACTCGGTGTACTCATTGAGGCCACTCGCCTGAAGCTGCACATCGCCGCTATGGATAAGCGCATCGATAATCTGCTGGTCGGTATATCCCGCGCCACGGAGTGCGTTGATGTCCTGCTGGAAGAAGTACTCATAAAAATAACCCTCCGACATCTGGTAGCCATTCTCGTCGTTGACATAGTAGTCGTAGTTGCTCTTGGGCATGGTGCAGAGATACCAATACATCTCCTTGTCCGAGGGCGATACGCTGATAGTCACGCTGTTATCCACAACCTCGGTAGCAACCTCGAAGGTGCAGTCGCTCTTCTCCACCGCCAAGGTCTTGAACGCAACCTTTGTAAGCTCGGTGCAGGCCTCGTACTTATCATCTACGCCAAACACCAGTAGGTAGTACTCCGTGTCGAGCGACAAGCCCGAGAAGGTAGCACCCTCAATAACGCCATTATCGACCACCGAGGGCATATACTCCGCAAGAGTGAGGCCCTTCGATGATGCCTCCTCCGTAAGTTCCTGGAACACAGTAGCGATAACAAATTTATCCTGTGTGAACTCATCCACCACGCTGCGCTGCTCAACAACGCAGATATAGTCGCTAATCTTCTCCGAGGGGGCAATGCTTACGGTGACGGTAGAGCGCGTTACATCGTCAATATTCACACGGAAATCAGGCACGGGTGTGGGTGGTGGCGGAGGGTCGACCTCACGACCACAAGCTACGGCAACAGCCATAAGCACCACAATAGCCCACAATTTATTAAGTATGTTTCTCATATCTCCAACTTATTATTAAGGGCGTGCCTCGAAAGAACACGCCCCAAATATTACTCAGTTAAAAGTCGATTAGAATGCGAATGACTTGATAGCCTTAACAGTCATCACATCGCTCTCGGGAAGCTCCAAAGCCTCTACCTCGTGGTAGATAACCTCGGCGCCACGCAAAGGAGCAACCTCCTCTGCCCAGATGCACTCCATGGCGGGAGTAGCCTCGTTGTTAACTACGATTGACTGGCACATAGCCGATACAGCTGCGTTGTTACGCTCGTTGACATATGCGCGAAGCTCCTCGATGTCGTTAACCTGCGAAGGTGTAACGCCGTGACGCGCTACCTTACCCTCTGCGCCGTTAGCATCCTGTGCGTAAGATACGATAGTCTGCTCGATATCCCACTCTGCGATGAAGAACTCGTAAGGCACATTGAGGTTTGCAATCTCGCTCCAGTAGCCACGGAACTCCGAGATGATGTAGCGGTCAGCAAGAGCGTTTACATCTGCATATGGGTCTGCGCTGATTGCTGTGAAGAGCGCTGATGCACCCTCGAGGTTCTTGTGAGTAACAGCAACGATAGGCTTGCCAGCAGTCAAAGCAACATCACCGAAGATGGTACCTGCCTCGTGCTCACCATTGTAGACGCCCAAAACCTCGATTGTGGGATTTACATTACCAACAGCTGTTGTTGTAACAGTAGAATTCAAGTCGAAGTAACACTTCGCGAACTTACCAGTCTTGACATCGATAGCCAAAACATAACCCATATAGGTAGTCTCGGGGTTAAGGTTTGCTACATAGAACTTTGCGCTTCCATTGCGGTAGGGGTAACCCTGCTGCTTGAGCTTGTCCAAAGCCTCCTGGTGTGTGAGACATGGGCTCTGACCCTCCATACACATCTGCATTACGAGAGCGAGCTGGTCTGCTGATGCTGCAATAGCCGACTCGGGGTTGAAGCCGTCAGGATATGCGATACCGGGCTGGTAGTAGATTGAAGGATCGCTTGACTCAATCTCGAATGTGAAGTCGTAAGGACCTACCTCCGAGAAGCTGAGCTTGAACTCTGCGTTGTAAGCATCGCCATGCTCGGGAGTCTTGAACGATACATATACGGGAGCCGATGTGATAACACCTGGGTTAGTGTCATAGTCGCCAGTCTCCTCGAGAATAGTGCCGTAAGTTGGGTTAGCCTCGAAGCTGAATGCCACGATGAAGTACTCTGTCTCGGCGATGTTCAACTCATAGCCTGTCAAGTCCTCTACGCCAGTGTGGGGGTCACGAATTGCGAGCTGACCATTCTCTGTCCAGTAGTAGAGATACTCTGTGATAGCAGCGTTAGCGATGTCGATAGGCTTCATGCTCTTCTTCTTCGAGTCGATGTAGCCGATGTAGTAGTAGTACTCCGCATTGAGGTCAGATGGTGTAATCACGATGTCTGCAGAGTAGTGCTCGATGTTTGTAACCTGAATGTCGAATGCGAGGTCGTTGTTAGCCGCCTCACCAGAGTTGTAACGCAACTCCTTGAGGTCTGTTGTCACAGCCACGCCAGCAGCGTCATACTGAACACCTGCGACAAGAGCAACATACTTGGTCTTGGGCTGGAGGCTAGCTACATTGAGTGTGCGATAGCTTGTGTGGATAAGCTTGTCCTTAATCTGGTCCTCGGTCAAGCCCTCAGCCTGAAGCGCCTCAATCTCAGTGTTGAGATAGTACTGGAAGAACTCCTTCTGTGACCAGCCATACTCGCCATCCTCCTTTGTATACTTCTGCATCTCCTCAACGGGGACATTTACAAGGTGCCATGTCTGCTTGTTATCCGATGGAGTAACAGTGAGGGCTGCAGTTGTGAGGTATACCTCGCTCTTGATGGTGAAGGTGCAAGCCGACTGCTGAACATCCTGTGTCTTGAACTTTACGGCAGCAACCTCTGTTGATGCAGCATACTCTGCCTCAGCGTCTACGCCGAATACGAGCAAGTAGTAGTTTGCGTTCTGCGCAAGGCCCTTAACCTCGTGGTTCTCCAAAGCGCCACGCTTAACAACCTCTGCAACATACTCCACGAATGTCTTCTCCTGTGTCTCGGCATATGCTGCGAACTCAGCGTAAATCTTCGCTACGAGCTCTGCATCCGATGCACTCTGCTCAACTACCGCTGCGGGATATACCACTGCGAGGTAGTCAGCCTCGAGGTCCGAGGGAGTAACATTGATAAATGCCGAGGTGCGTGTTGTCTCGCTTACCGAAACCTCGAAAGTGAGCTCCACATCGGGCTCGGGCTCGGGCTTCTGCTCGGGTGTGGGCTCTGTACATGCTGCGAATGACAACGTGAGGGCTGTCAAAAGCATCATCAACCAATTAAATCTTTTCATAGTTTGTCAGTTGTATTAGTTTGTAAATTATTTTATATCAACATATTGTAGCGCCACGCCCACGCTATTTCCGCCATAACAGCCAATAGGGACACCGCGCTTGCTTGCGGTAGTTGGGACAAAGCAACAATTCTCCAATACAAAAGTAATTTTTTTTGGTCTATTCACCAAATTTTCAGCAACTTTTCTACACCGAATAAAAACATGAAGCGGGTGGCTAAATATCCTTTAGCCACCCCAATTCATTAGAAGATTGAATAAAAAGACTACTCCGCCACGCCACCTGCGCTCTGAACAATCTCGATGGTGTCGTGAAGCATGAAGCTGCGCACCGAGATTTTTGCCTTGCGCTCATAGCCCGTTGTATTTGGCTCCACATAGATGCAGATGCCCGAATCCCACTTTATCAAATCTCGCGTTGGCACATCATAATAATTGATAACCTTGACGAGCTTTATCCAGCCCTCCTTGGGTGTAAGGTCGCCATTCTCGGGATCCGCCTCCCAGCTGTCGTAATAGTCAAATATAATCTCTACATTATCCACACCTGTAGATGTCACGGGGATAATCACCTCGCCACCCTCGGCGCCAACTGTCATCGACTCCTCGAAGAACTCCACAAATGGCTCATCCTTAATCGTATTTGGGAAGATTGTCTCCTCACAACTTACACCAAAAACCGCAACTGCAATAACTGCAATAAAAAATAACTTTTTCATAACTTATAGTTTTATAATGATTTACAACTGTTCTACTTTAATCACATGATACTTATAGCCAGAGCACAACTCAACCCACAAAGTGCGAGGCTTGCCCGTAGTATTAGGCTGGGCGATAACCTCTAAACTTTTACTACAATCCGACTCCGCGCGTAACCACTCATACTCACAGTAGCCACCATAGCCTTCATTGCTTATAAACATGCCCTCACCCGCAGTTTTATAGTCGATGACGGTTATCATACTGAACGCCTTAGCATCATCCACCGAGATAGACTCCACACCACCCTCCTTGGAAAAAGTTACACTGGTAGGATAACCCATGTTCACCTCCTCAAAAAATCCACACGCGCAGAGCGAAAGTGTTAATAGTGCAAATAATAATTTTATAGATTTCATAAACATTAGGTATTAGTTTGTTAATTCGTTTGCGCCTTTCGCTACTGCAAAGTTAGACTACAAACAAGCCTAAAACAAATTTTTGAGCCTCGAATTTTTCCGCGGGGGGGGGTATAACTCGCTGATTATCAACACTATGAAAAACGCGATTTTGCGAATTTTTCATCTATCTGATAATCAGCGAGTTACAACGACGCTTATGTGCCAGCACGGAAACAACTACTAAATCACTGATAATCTGCATTTTACATGCGCGGATAAGTACAATGCAAAAGAAGACCCCATGGGATAGTACATGATAGTACAGCCCAAGGGGTCATACTTTTAGGGATGGGTACAGAGGCGACTTACCACAACCAAAAGTTTCTTGTCAGAAGTCGCGAGATGTGTGGGGGGGGGATATTTTGCGTCAGAAAGGGTTAGGCTTGGCCTATCACAAAAGAAGACCCCATGGGATAGTACATGACAGTACAGCCCATGGGGTCTTACTTTTAGGGATGGGTCGAGAATGACCCTTTATCACGCAAAATTACATGTAGAAGGGACGGATATAACCACCAACCTTAACTACATTAGTCTCGATAGTTGCGGGAGCAACAGCCTTTGTCTCGGCCTTGAACTCTACGTTGTTCTCGGCAGTCTCAACCTTAACAGCAGAGAGTGAGATACCCTCGCTTACAACGATTGACTGAGGCATAGAGAAGCTTGACTGCTCAGCAGCGTTGAGCTCTGCAACGAGGTCGATAAGCTCCTGGATATCCTGCTTGTTCTCTACAGTAGGCATAGTATTCTGGCGACCGATACCACCAGGCTGGCCAGTAGTTGCGTCTACGGCGTATGCCAAAGCTGTGTACTCGTAATCCCAGTCAGTGAGGTAGAAGCTGTAAGGCTGTGACATTGAGCAAGATGCCCAGTAGCCAGTACCTGCCTTCCAAAGCTCAGGATCAGTGTAGTTCATGAGGTTGTCGCCGAGCAAAGTAGTGAAGAGTGAGCGAGCACCATCCAAGTTAGAGTACTTGAAGACGCTGATAGCGCGACCCTTAGTAGCCTCAGGCTGACCGAATACTGCACCATTCTCCTCGTTACCAGAGTAGTTACCGATGAACTCAACAGTAGGAGTTACGCTACCTACAGAAGCTGTAGTTGCGAGGTTCTCGAATGTCTGAACCTTTGCTACCTTACCTGTCTTGTGGTCGATAGCGAAGATGTAACCCATGATAGTTGTATCGGGCTGCATGCCTGAAGCATCGATAGTGTAGTTACCCTTGTAGAAGTACAGACCCAAAACCTGTGCGAGAGTTACGTTAGGATCCTGAGCCTGCTGCATCTCGAGAATCTCAACGATACCTGCCTCTACCTCTGAAACGAAAACCTCCTCGTTGTACTCCTCAGGCTTGCAAACACCTGGAGTGTAGTATGTAGAAGCAACTGATGATGTAACACCGATTGTCAAGCTATAAGGAGTTACTGCCGAAGCTGTCATGTTGAACTCAGTCTCTGAAGCATCGGGAGCGGGCAATGTGTGGAATGTCTCCATTACAGGCTCAGTAGTGACGCCACCAGCATAACCGAAGGCGATAACGTAGTAGTCAGTATCGGGAGCGTCGAGCTTATACTTGTATGGGCTACCAGGGCCACCAGTGTAATCCTGAACACCGTAGTAGAGCATCATACCGGCGTTCATCCAACCACCGTACATAGCAACGATCTCGTCCATAATCTCCTCTGCAGTCATTGCGCCATCCCATGCACCTACCATCCAGCAGAATGACTGCTTGTCATCAGAAGGAGTAATCTTGATAGCTGCGCGATCCATCTCAACATCAGTTACAGATACCTCGAAAGTCAAGTCAGCAGCCTTAGCCTCACCTGTAGTGTAAGTAGAGGTAGCTACGTCAGAAGCGAGTGTGATAACGCCAGACTCATCGATAACGAAACCTGCAACCATGTTTGTGTACTCAGTGTTTGCAGTAAGATCCTTTGCCTGGAGTGTCAGAGCACCCTTGTGGAAGATACCGTTAAGGATAGTGTTATCGTCGTAACCTCCGCCACGGAGCTGGTTAATCTGCTGCTCCAAGCAGTAGAGGAAGAACTGATCGAGGCTCATGCCGTAAGCATCGGGGCTCTGGTAGTAGTCGAAAGTACCTGTAGAAATAGTGTAGAAGTACCAGATAACCTCGTTGTCTG
>JAZRJJ010000052.1:0-19641 GCA_045645705.1 Alistipes sp.
GTTGTAGTTGTTAATCTCGGTAGCATAGGTATATTGCTCGCCTGTGTACCAAGCCCAACCATTTTCATATTTATACATATCATCAAAGATGCCACTCCACTGTGACTTGAAGTAGCCACCTGTGCCGCTACGAGGATGTGCACAAGACTCCTTGCTATTGGTCTCATATACATCACGGCCCTCGAAGTACCAGATAACACCGCCATCGGTCCAGTTACCGCGTGCGAGGTTATCCCAGTTATCGCGGAAGACATCCATAATCTGAAGTTCGTAGTCATACTTGCTCGATGTGCCATTGGGGCAACCCGCGGGGAGTGTATTGCCATCAGCAACATAGCGGTCCTGGAACCACTGGATGATGTTCGACGATGAGGCCGCCCAGCACATCATGGCATCTGCGCCAGCACTATTCGTTGTACTCTTCTTGTTTACATCATACCAGCCCGATGTGAGCGTTACACCCTCGGCAAATACCGTAGTAGTGCCTGTTGCTACCTCCTCGGCAGTGATGGTAATCTCGTTAGACTTCATCTCGCCCTTAGTTGCGTAAAGGGTATATGTGCCAGGTGTTGTTGTTGCAAACTTTTTACCATTGAGTGCGCCACCATTCACGAAGATAGAGGCAGCGTTTGTGACATCTGCACCACCCTCCTCGGTTACGGTCAACTGTACAAAATCGACACCATTGGCCTTGACTGTGCTCTTCGATGCTGTGAGCGTGATTGGCTTGTGCTGCTCAACAACAACCTCGGTAGCAGTAACCTCCACTGTGTTGGACTTCTCGCCCTCGCACATAGCGTAGAATGAGTAGTTACCCGCCACGGTTGTAGAGAACTCGTTAGCGGCAAGCTGAGCGTCGTCAGCAGCGTTGTAGAGCTCGAAATCTGCTACCACCTCACCATCGGACTTGAGTGTAAACACGGCCTTCTCTGCGCCATCAGCAACGATTGTTGCGGGAGATACGCTCAATACATACTCCTTCTTAACGGGGTCGTCGTTGGGGTCGTCGTTATTGCTTGGTTCCTTGGCGACAACAGTCCATACTTCGGAAGTCTCCGAGCCACACTTTGCGTAGAACGAATACTCGCCCGCATACTTAGTCTTGAAGGTCATACCCTCCAACGCCTCGTGTGTGTCGGCAAAATGGATTGTAGCATTCTCCAATACCTCACCCTCCAAGTTCTTCACGGTGAATGTTACGACATCGTTGCCATCAGCAACAATCTCGCTCTTATCAGCCGAGAGGTTGATTTTCTGCTCAACGACGGGCTCATTCGTGTCACACGCCACAAAGCCGAGCAACGCAACTAGAGCAAAAAGAATTTTCTTCATAGTTAATAGATGGTTTTAATAAAGGATACCTGGCGGAGCATACACCCCACCAGGTACCAATATACTTAATTACTTTACTCGCTTAAGAACGATGTCGCTTGTTGCAATAGCCCAGGGGTCATTATTGCGGAATACAGCAGGGCGATAGATGCCATTGCCAAACAACTCAACAGGCTCCGAAGCACCGATGGTTATTGTGTCGCCATCAGCAGAGATGGTTACGGGGAATGTTGCGGGTGCAGTCCAACCATTTGTAGTGTCGGCACCGAAGAAGAAGAATGTGCCATCGCTTGACCAGTTGTAGAAGTACTCAGACTTCGACGATGGGACAGTCACAACGTCACCCTCAGCAATCTCGAAGAAGATCTTTGGACCGCAGTCGCGCTCGGCAAGCTGTGGGTGGTTTGCCCAGTATGAGCTTGTCTCCTTAAGGTCTGTGGGAGAGTAATATGGCATAGAAGCGAGCACTCCGCTTGACTCAACATTGAATGGCCAGCCCTGAACTACAAGGCGGTTGTGGGTGCGGTAATAGTCTGCGTTGCTTGCATCAGTACCCTGTGCAATAGTAACCTCTGCGTTATTGATAGTTACCGCTACGCCGTTGAACTGGATGAGTGAGTATGACACCTCCCACTCGCCAAGGAGCGATGTGAAGAGGTCTGACTCCACGCGTGCAGGAACGGGCTTATCAGAGGTCTTTGTAACGAGAGAGAGTGTTGTCTCGGTGTTCTCTGCGTTCTTGACGCTGATGATTGCCTCATACTCTACACCAGGATACAAATTCTCCTGCTTGAGTGTAAGGCCTGTAGTGCGAATAGACTCTACCTGCTCGGCGTTGAGGTCCATACCATAGTTGCGCACGATGTCCGAATCAGAGGAGTTGTACTGGTTGCGCACATCATCAACATCCGCCTTTGCAGTGAAAGCATACTTCACGGTTACCGCCTCAGCACAGAAGATATTGAGGTTAAGGTTATAGTGACCATCCTCCTGAGCAGGTGTGAGGTCTGCATCGATAACGGGAGCAGCGCCCGAAGGCTCGAGTGTCTTGAATGGCACGAGTGACAATGCATTTGCACCCTTGTTGTCATTAACCACGATGTGACAGATATACTCGGTGTTGGGATTAAGGCCACCCCATACTGCCTCGTTAGCACTTGAAAGCTGCCAAGCGCCTGAAGATGGATATGTTACGAGTGTCGCAAGCATAGACTCACCATAGCCCGCAACGATGCTGTCAGACCATGCCTTGTCACGCACCAAGATGAAGTAGTCCACAACATTGCTATCGGGAGTAGTCTTAATCTTTACGCTTGTAGATGTGATGTCGGCAAGCTCTGTTGTGAGGCCTGCAGTAGATACAGGACGCTTGGGGGTGTGAGTAGTCTCATAGTAGATGTCGCCAACTACGGTCTGACCATCTACGATAGCTGCGATAACATAGTAGTCGCTATCCTCGCGGACATGCATGTCGAATGCACCATACTTGCCACCATCTACCCACTCAACATCCAATGCACCCTTGGCAGTAGGGCCGATGCCGAGGATAGAGATGTAGTCCTCGGGAGTAAGGTTGTTGTACTCGAGGTATGCCTTGTCGATACACTGGAAGACGTAGCTATCCGAGATGGTGATAGAGAACGAGATGGTGTCGTATGTCGCGCTGTGGATAATAATGGGGTTAACCATACCATCATCAGGCGTAGTGAACTTCATGGTCTTGGGCGCACTCTGCTGGTCACCAGCACGCAATACGGCGTAGAGCGTGTAGTTGGTGTTGTCGTTAAGACCGCTAAGCGTAAATGTTGCCTTATCGGCCACCTCTGCCGAGTTCATGGCGTAGAGCTCATCAATCTTTGGGGCGTCGTAACCCTCGGCTACTACGGCGTAGCCAAACGTACCAGCCACGGTTGTTGTAACCTCAAAGGTATAAGAGTTGAATGTAGTCTCCACCTCGGTAAGGGTGATAACGGGCTTCTCGCCAGGCACAGGCTCTGGATTGTCGGGAGTTGGATTGTCAGGGTTACAACCCACAACAAAAACTGCACTTAGAAGTAGTGCCCACAATAGGTTTAGTTTTCTCATGGCTTATTAGGTTTTAGTTTATAAATTTTTGTTCACGCTCTCATGCACAAAGTGTAAAACACTTTATGGCGCAAAAATAGTAAAAAAAATCATAACTTCAAAAAAATTATTATTGCAGCAGGAGCAACCCGATGGATATGGGAGCAACAGGTATTAGCACCACAACCCAATTTGCTGTCAGAGGAAAGATTTTCATTGCAGAAGGGCCCCAAGACCCAATTTGTTGTCAGAAGGGCGTCGAGGGCAACAACACTGTTTAGCACCACAACAATTTGTTGTCAGAGTGGCGTGGTAGTGGTGCATCACAAAATAGACCGCCCAGGGATAGTACAGAGTAGTACAGCCCTGGGTGGTCTACTTTTAGTGTTGTGCCGCTAACGCGCCACTATCACAACAAATTATCGGCCGGATTCGGCTATCTTGTGTCGAATCATATTGTTAAGGTCATCCGACTTGAGTAACTCCTCGAGTGTGAGGTGCATGCGGTAGCGCCAGTAGTGGCGTGAGTTTGCAGGCACGTTGATACGCTCGTCGTGTGGGTTCTCGCGGCGGAGGTTACCATCCATGGCAATCCAATCCTGGAGAGGAAGAACGGTGAGCATTGCGGGCGACTTGAGGTGCATAGCGACTACCTGCTCGCAAATCCAAGGCTCGCAGAAGTAGGGAGCCTCGCCCCATGCGCCGAGGATGTGGTTGTAGAAGCGCTGTGTGACACCGCGGTCCTCCTCCCACCATGCACGCAGAGGATTCATATCGTGAGTGCCTGTAGTGCAGATTGAGAGGTATGGGTAGTCGTATGTTGAGCCGAACTCCACCTTGGGATCCTTGGGCATGCGCTGAATCTCGAGAGAGAGAATCTGCTCGCCCGCCATCACTGAAGGTACGCAGTCGGGAATCATGCCGAGGTCCTCGCCACATACGAGCATGCCTGTAGCCTCTGTGAGAGGTGGCAACTTCTTGAGTGCCTCCCACTTCCAGAAGTCGTTATGGCGGCGGTAGAAGAAGTCGTTATATAGGCGGTTGTAAGCCTCCTTCTGGTCGTCAGAGAGCCAGCGGTAGCAGTCGGTGTTGTATGCCGAGATGCGGGGGTGATAGTGCCCCTGCTTAATCTTATCCTCCACGAAGAGCATATTGTCGGTCTCGGCGATGTTGCCCACATGCCAGTGCTCGAAGTTGAAGCCATAGCCACGAATCTCATCTACGCTATATGGCAATGCGGGATTGAAGCGACCGAGCAATGCGTTCACGGCGTTCAATGGAATCTCCCAGATGCGGAAGAAGCCCAAGATGTGGTCGATGCGGTATGCGTCGAAGTACTCCGCCATCTTCACGAAGCGTGCCTTCCACCATGCGTAGCCATCCTCGGCCATCTTAGCCCAGTTGTATGTGGGGAAGCCCCAGTTCTGACCCATAACCGAGAAGTCATCGGGTGGAGCACCCGCTGAAGAGTCCATATTGAAGAGCTCGGGGTATACCCATGCGTCGACACTTGTGCGAGAGATACCAATTGGAATATCACCCTTCAATACCACACCCTTAGAGTGTGCATAGTCGCGCACCTCGCGCAACTGCTTCGAGAGGTGATACTGCACAAAGTAGTGGTATGCCACAGCCTCGGGGTTCTCCTTCTCATACTTAGCCGCTTTGGCTTTAGTATACTTAGACATAGCCCCCCACTTCGAGAAGTCGGGAGTGCGCTTTGCATCGCGCAATGCCGAGAATACGGCGTAGGGGCGCAACCACTCCTCGTTAGCAGCGAGGAATGCCTTGAACTCCTTCGATGAGAGAGTCTTCTTGCCATCCTGTGCAAACACGAGGCGTAGGTACTCGTTCTTTGCGTTGTTCACGCGCTCGTAGTCCACATTGGGGAGTGAGTTAAGCTCCTTGCCGAGAGCCTCGAAGCGCGCCATAGCCTCCTTATCCTTGAGCTCGCCTACGAGGGGCAGGTGCAAAAATTGGGGGTGAAGCGCGAATGTAGAGTTAGCGTTGTAGGGGTATGAGTCCTCCCATGTGCCGAACATAGTGGTGTCGTTGATGGGGAGAATCTGAATGATTGACTGACCAGTAGCTGCAGCCCAATCTACCATGAGGCGAATGTCGTTGAACTCACCCACACCGAAGCTCGAATTAGAGCGGAGCGAGAATACGGGGATTGCAACACCCGCACCACGCCATGGTGCCATATCGAAGTGGGGACGCAAGCCCTCAACTACGAGTGCCTCACCCTCAGCCACGGGGTGGTTGAAGAAGTAGTTATCGCCCGACTGCCATGCCACAGCATCGCCCGAAGCGCTATCTACGATGACAAACTTATACGCAAAACCCGCCTTGGGAGCCTTGATACGTGCGCTCCAGATGGGAGCCTCCATGTCGCTCATTGCAACACCCTTCTTAACATCCCAGTTGCCGAGTGCCTTACAGTCACCCACCAACACTACATGCTGCGAGGGGCGCACAACAGCGATGTCGGCACGGAAGGTAACATAACCCGCTGCTACGGGCTGCGCCTTCTTTGCCTTCTCGCGGCGGAATACGCCATCGGTGAACATTGAAGAGTGGAACGAACGGTCTGCGGGCATATCGTGCCAGCGGTCAAGGACTGATACAACCTCGGCCTTATTGTCGAGAGTCAAGTGGTGCAACTTGCCACCCCACTCCTTACGCAATACCGCGTCACCGTAGCGCACCTCATAGCGGTATGCTACCTCAGCTGCTGCGGCCAACTTAAGCGACGCCTCCCAGCGACCATCACCCACATAGTGCATGGGGTAGGCCTTCTCGCGTCCTGAATCTACGACAACATACAGCTCCTCGCCATAGGCTGTCATATACTCCAATCTTAAATTAAGTGTCATAATTATTTATATTTTAGTGATTTATCGTATTCCAAAAATTAGATTAGCACCTCGTGCAACTCCTTGCAGCTCTCCTCGGGGTTGCGGGCATTGAAATGGTAGCCCTGCCAGCCCTGGGCAATGGCTGCCTCGATATTCTCCTTGCGGTCGTCGATAAAGAGTGTCTCCGCAGGGTTAAGGCCATAGCGCTCCGTCAGCGTGGTGTATATCGCGGGATTGGGCTTTATGATATGCTCCTCGCACGACACAACCTCACCCTCGAAGTTGCGGTACACCTCCTGCTCGCGCAAGAACTCGATGAACTCCTTCGACATATTCGAGAGCACGAAGAGTCTGTAACCCTCCGCCTTGAGCGCCTCTATGAGTGCCTTGGTTGCGGGTATTGCCTCCTGTGTGAGTATGGAGCGACGGAGGTTTGTGGCTGCCAACTCGCGGTCGCAACTGTTGTACTTGGCCAATGCATCAATAACCTCGTCGTATGAGACAACGCCACGGTCATACTCCTCCCAAAACTCGGGCATCTTGGGAAGCATGATATATGAGAAAAACTTGATAAATTCGGGTTCGAACTTTCTTGGGTCGCGCGCAAAGACCACACCGCCCAAGTCGAAAACTATATTCTTAACATTTTCCATAGTCACAAATGTAGGAATTTTCAGCGAGAAATGCAAAACTATGCACCATTTTTTTACCGAATGGTAAATTATGCAAGATGAGCGGAGGAGTATTGTAATTGGGTCATACCATCATATGGCACTAAAAGATAAAGGGCTCAAAAGGAGATGACCCTTTCGAACCCTTAACATATTTATCAACGCTCAAAGCGCGCCCTACTGCAGTACGTTCTCCTGGTTCACGCACTTCAAAATTGTTGAGCGCAACGCCTCGACGATAGACTGCTTGACATAGGTGCGGCTGACAGCCAAAGCAACGCGACGCGATGTGGCATTTTTGGCAATACTTTTGACTCTATTTCTACGCGACATAGGGATGAATTCGAGTGCCATTTCGGGGATAATTGTCATGCACGAGGTGCAATCTACCATGCGCATAAGCGTATCCAACGAGCCCGACTCGAAGTAGAAATGCGAAGGTATATCATGTGCAGCCTGACACAATTCGAATATCTGGTCACGCATACAGTTACCTCTACTCAACAGGATAAGGTCCTTAAAATCAATATCCTCAATGCGGATGTTTGAGCGCTCGAACAATGGGTGCGAGGGCGACACATAGGCATAGAAGTGGTCACTAAACAAGTCGTGCTCCGTAATACCCTCACCACATGTTCCCGATGCCACGAGCGCAGCGTCTATGCGGTCGCGCTTGAGCGACTCAATAATTTCGGCTGTGACCATTTCGTGAATCTCCAATTCCACCTTTGGGAACTCCTTGACGAAGGTGGGAATGAACTTGTGCAAGAGGTATGGTGCGATGGTGGGGATAACACCCAAACGCATCTTTCCCGCAGTCTCGCCACGCATCTCGGCAACGGTCTCGTGGATATGCTTATATGAGCGCAACGCCTCGCGTGCCTGCTCCAACACCACCTCGCCCACAGCCGTAGGTATGATGGGTTTCTTCGTGCGGTCGAGCAACACCACACCAAGCTCCTCCTCGAGGGCCTTAACCTGCATCGAAAGCGATGGTTGTGTCACGAAGCAGTGCTCCGCAGCAACCGAGAAACTACCACAATTGGCAACCGCCAAGAGGTACTCAAGCTGAATAATAGTCATAGTCTATATAAGAGTATATTGTTTGCTTACGACAAAGTTATAAAAAAAATCTATATCCGCAAAGAGTTATAGTAGAATCCGCGATTTTTTTTGTACATTTGTCCGTTATTCGCGCGTATAAGTAGTGTACGCGCACGCACACAAAAGGTTTAGAACGAAATAATACATTGATTATGGCAAAGATAATACTTACAGGAGACCGCCCAACGGGTAAACTCCACCTCGGACACTTCGTAGGCTCGTTGAGCCGCCGCGTAGAGCTTCAGAACACTGGCCTCTACGACAAAATCTTCATCATGATTGCCGATGCACAGGCGCTCACCGACAATGCTGACAACCCCGACAAGGTGCGCGAGAACATCATCGAGGTGGCACTCGACTACCTCTCTTGTGGCATCGACCCCACAAAGTCGACAATCTTCATCCAGTCGTATGTAACCGAGCTTACCGAGCTTGCGTTCTACTATATGAACCTCGTAACCGTGCAGCGCTTGCAGCGTAACCCAACCGTAAAGGCGGAGATTACGCTTCGTGGCTTCGCGGAGAATGGCGAGGAGCAGGAGAACCAGCAGCGCAAGGGTACGCCCGTAGGCTTCTTCACCTACCCCATCTCACAGGCTGCCGACATCACCGCCTTCCGCGCTACTACCGTTCCCGTGGGCGAGGACCAGGAGCCTATGATTGAGCAGACACGCGAGATTGTACACAAGTTCAACTCTGTGTATGGCGAGACACTCGTGGAGCCACAGATTATGTTGCCCACAAACTCGGCATGCTTGCGTCTGCCAGGCACTGATGGCAAGGCAAAGATGTCGAAATCGCTCGGCAACTGCATCTACCTCTCTGACTCGGCTGAGGATGTCAAGAAGAAGGTTATGAGCATGTACACCGACCCCGACCACCTCAAGGTATCTGACCCAGGTAAGGTTGAGGGTAACACCGTATTCACATACCTCGACGCCTTCTCTACCGACGAGCACTTCGCAAAATATTGCCCCGACTACGAGAACCTCGAGGCTATGAAGGAGCACTACCGCCGTGGTGGTCTTGGCGATGTGAAGTGCAAGAAGTTGCTTATCGCCGTATTGGAGGAGTTGTTGCAGCCCATCCGCGAGCGCCGCAAGCACTACGAGCAGCATATCGTGGAGGTTTACGACATCCTTCGTCGTGGCTCGGATGAGGCACGCAAGGCTGCTGCCGAGACCCTCAACGATGTACGCAACGCCATGCGCATCAACTACTTCGACGACCATGAGCTCATCGCTCGTCAGGCTGCCGACTACCGCAAGGAGTAACCCTGCAACCAAACTGACTCTATGAAATTAGGACAGATAAAAGAGTATATCTATAACGGCTACCTCGCCATCTCGCGACGCCTTACCGAGGCGCAGACAATGGCGATACTTGCCGTTCTTGTTGGCTTGTGCGCAGGTATTGGAGCATACATCTTCAACACTCTGCTGCACGCCATCACCCACTCGCTGACATCGTGGACACCCAACGACCAGGCGCAGTGGCTCTACCTCATCTACCCCGCTATAGGTATCATCCTGGCGACGCTCTTCGTTAAGTATGTCGTCAAGGATGGCATCTCAGAGGGTGTTACGCGCGTGCTCTACGCCATGTCGCGTACCGACTCACGCATCAAGGGTCACAACACATGGACCTCTATCGTGGGTGGTGCTACGACAATCGGCTTTGGTGGTTCTGTGGGTCCCGAGGCACCTACCGTGCTTACGGGTGCTGCCATAGGCTCAAACATTGGCAAGCTCGCACGCCTTAACTACAAGAACATCACGCTGCTACTATGTTGTGGTGCGGGTGCTGCTGTGGCTGCGGTCTTCAAGGCGCCAATCACGGGTGTTGTCTTCGTGCTCGAAATCCTTATGCTCGAGATTACCACGAAGTCTATCATCCCCTTGCTCCTTGCCTCGATGACTGCCACCATCACCTCGCTGGTGTTCCACGGCTTCTCACCCATCATCGCCGTATCACTGTCACAAGGCGATATGTTCCAGGTCGAGCAGGTGCCCCTGTTCCTACTCCTGGGATGCTTCTGCGGTCTCATGGCCTTCTACTTCACCTCGGTGAACTCCAAGGTCGGAGGCTTCTACAAGAGCGTGAAGCAGCAGTGGCGCAAGTGGCTCTATGCGGGCATCACCCTCGGCGTGCTTATCTTCATCTTCCCACCCCTATATGGTGAGGGTCACGACAGTTTCGGCGCGCTGATGACAGGTAACACCGAGAGTCTCTTTAACCATACGCTCTTCCACTCGTGGAGTACGACAGACTGGTTCCTGATTGTCTACCTCGTTGCGGTGATGATATTCAAGGTTATCGCCATGGCTACGACAAATGCTGCGGGTGGTGTCGGTGGTACCTTCGCACCCTCGCTCTTTGTGGGTGCCTTTGCGGGTGCTACCATCGCCGTAGTGTGTCAGGTGGTATTCGGCTGGGATGTATCCATCACCTCGTTCACGCTGGCAGGTATGGCGGGCGTTATGTCGGGCGTTATGAAGGCGCCGCTTACGGCCATCTTCCTTATCGCCGAGCTCTCGAATGGCTACGGACTCTTCATCCCGCTGATGATTGTGTCGTGCATATCGTTTGCCGTTAACTACAGCATGGACCGCGACTCTATCTACACCAAGCAGTTGCGCTTGCGTGGCGAGTTGCTCACCCACGACAAGGACTCTTCGGCATTCGTATTCCTGCGCCTCGACCAGCTTATGGAGACCGACTTCATACGCTTGCGCGAGTCACTCACGCTGGGCGATGTCGTTAACATCATTTCGAATGCTCGCCGTAACATCTTCCCCGTTGTAGCCCCATCGGGAGAGTTGCTTGGCATCGTGCAGCTCGATGACCTTCGTCACGATATGTTCAACCGCGACAAGTGGTCTACATCCATCATGCACTACATGATTCAGCCACCCGACAAGGTGTTGGAGAACGAGATGATTCAGAGCATCATGCCCCGCTTCGAGCAGAGCAACACATGGATGCTTCCCGTGGTGGACAAGCAGAACAACTACCTCGGCTTTATCTCGAAGTCGCGCATCCTGAACGCCTACCGCGAGGCGTTGGTTAATGTGTCGCAGGCCGACTAAATTAAATTTGAATTAAGCAAAAGATAATAATTAAAAACATAGAATTTTATGGCATTACAATGTGGCATTGTAGGACTTCCCAACGTGGGTAAGTCGACACTCTTCAACTGTTTGTCTAATGCGCGTGCGCAGGCTGCAAACTTTCCCTTCTGTACTATCGAGCCCAACGTGGGTGTTATCACCGTACCCGATGAGCGCCTCACGAAGCTCGTAGAGATTGATAACCCCAAGCGCGTTGTGCCCACAACCATCGAAATTGTCGATATCGCAGGTCTTGTTAAGGGTGCATCAAAGGGTGAGGGTCTTGGCAACAAGTTCCTCGCAAACATCCGTAACACAAACGCCATCATCCACGTGTTGCGCTGCTTCGAGAACGAGAACATCACACACGTAGACGGCAGCGTAGACCCTGTGCGCGATAAGGGCATCATCGACACTGAGCTTCAGCTCAAGGACCTCGAGACAATCGAGAACCGCATCGGTAAGTGCCAGAAGCAGGCAACAGCGGGCGACAAGCTCGCAAAGCGCCAGTACGACATCCTCTGCCAGTATAAGGAGGCATTGGAGCAGGGTCTCTCGGCTCGTACCGTGGAGCTTACTCCCGAGGAGCGCAAGTGTGTTGCAGACCTCAACCTTCTCACCGATAAGCCCGTGCTCTACGTATGTAATGTAGATGAGGCATCGGCCGTAACGGGCAATACCCACACCGAGGCTGTGCGTGCTGCCATCGCGAGCGAGCATGCCGAGATGCTTATCGTTGCAGCAAGCGCCGAGGCCGACATCGCAGAGTTGGAGACATACGAGGAGCGCCAGATGTTCTTGCAGGATATGGGTTTGGAGGAGTCGGGCGTAAGCCGTCTTATCAAAGCTGCATACCGCCTCTTGGATTTGCAGACATTCTTCACCACAGGTGCTGACGAGAGCCGTGCTTGGACCTTCCGTCGTGGCATGAAGGCCCCCGAGACTGCGGGTATCATCCACACCGACTTCGAGCGTGGCTTCATCCGTGCCGAGGTTATCAAGTATGCCGACTATGTAGAGCTTGGCTCGGAGCGTGCTTGCCGCGAGGTGGGTAAGATTGGCATCGAGGGTAAGGAGTATGTTGTCGAGGATGGCGACATCATGCACTTCTTGTTTAATGTGTAACGCTTAACAAACTGTCACTATGGGAAATCTTTGGAAGTATATCATCATGTCGTTGGGCATCCTTCTTGCTGCTATCGTTGTTGCTGCGGCATATACCGAGGGACACAGACCCGAGATGGGCACTATCACCGTTACAGGCCTTGGTGAGACGGAGTTTACATCGGACCTCATCGTCATTGAGGGCACCGTTGCCACAGAGAACTACGACGCTGCCGAGGCATACCGCGCCTTGGAGCAGAGCCGCGAGAAGATGGTATCGTTCCTCGAGTCTAAGGGTGTTAAAGCAGAGAATATCTCCTTCAATATGCCCTACACCTACAAGAAGACCCGCTCACTCTACGAAGATGGCGAATATCGTGGTGAGCAGTTTGAGGGCTACAGCATCTCGCAGAGCTTCACCATCGAGGCAAAGGATGTTGACACAACGGAGAGTGCAGCGCGCGAGCTTCCATCGCTTATCGCCGAGGGCATCAACATCAGCGTGCGCAACCCTATGTACTACTACACAGGCCTCGAGGATGTGAAACTCAGCCTACTCTCTGCTGCTGCAGCTGATGCCCGTGACCGCGCCATGAACATCGCCCAGAGCTCACAGTCGGAGCTTGGCGAGTTGAAGCTCTCACGCGCGGGAGTCTTCCAGATTACCGCAGCTACGGGCGACGAGGAGTTCTCGGCAGGTGGCTCGTTCAACCTCTCGTCACGCGAGAAGAAGGCGCGCGTAACCGTACGCTCGGAGTTTTATATTAAGGAGAAGTAATTTTTAATCGTAAACAATAAGCAATTTATATAACTATGAAACGTGAAGTAAGAGTGCGCTTTGCACCCAGCCCCACAGGTCCACTACACATCGGTGGCGTTCGTACAGCACTATATAACTACCTCTTTGCACGCCGTCATGGCGGTAAGATGATTCTCCGCATCGAGGATACCGACTCACAGCGCTTCGTGCCTGGTGCCGAGGAGTACATTATCGAGTCGTTGAAGTGGTGCGGCATCGAGATTGACGAGGGCGTAGGCGTTGGTGGTCCACACGCTCCCTACCGTCAGAGCGAGCGCCGCGAAATCTATTTGAAGTATGCCATGCAGCTCATTGACGCTGGCTGGGCATACTACGCCTTCGACACCCCCGAGGAGCTCGACGCATTGCGTAAGGAGGCCGAGGATGCTGGCAAGACATTCGCATATAACTACGAGGTACGCACAAAGTTGCCCACATCGTTGACCCTCTCAAAGGAGGAGGTCGAGGCACGCATCTCTCGCGGCGACCAGTGGGTAGTACGCTTCAAGATGCCCGAGAACGAGGTTATCAAGATGGATGACCTTATTCGTGGTCACGTGGAGGTTAATACATCTACGCTCGACGATAAGGTGTTGTACAAGTCGGCAGATGCGCTTCCCACATACCACCTCGCAAACATCGTCGATGACCACCTCATGGAGGTATCGCACGTCATCCGTGGCGAGGAGTGGTTGCCCTCGTTGCCTTTGCACTACCTCTTGTATCGTGCCTTCGGCTGGACAGAGACTCAGCCCGAGTTTGCACACCTGCCCTTGTTGCTCAAGCCTACAGGCAGCGGTAAGCTCTCGAAGCGCGATGGCGACAAGATGGGCTTCCCCGTGTTCCCCTTGTTCTGGACATCACCCACAGGCGAGACATCGCGCGGCTACCGCGAGGATGGCTACCTTGCTCCCGCATTTATCAATATGTTGTCACTCCTTGGTTGGAACCCCGGCACCGAGCAGGAGATTTTCTCTATGCAGGAGCTCATCGAGGCCTTCTCACTCGACCGCGTATCAAAGGCGGGAGCACGCTTCCAGCCCGACAAGGCAAAGTGGTTCAACGCACAGTATATGCACAACCTCTCGGATGCAGAGCTTGCACCATTCATGCAGCCCATCTTGAAGGCTCACGGCATCGAGGTGTCGGACGAGGTAGCGGGTAAGGCTGCTGGCATCATGAAGGAGCGTATGACACTCACAACAGATATGTGGGACCTCACATCGTTCTTCTTCGTAGCCCCCACAGAGTATGAGGAGAAGCTCGCAAAGAAGCAGTGGAAGGGTGACAACCCGACTATGTTGGCTAAGCTTCGCGGCGTGTTGGAGGGCATCGAGGACTTCTCGAAGGAGAATACCGAGGTCGTAGTACGCGCATGGCTTGAGACTGAGGGCTACTCGTTGGGTCAGGCGATGAACACCTTGCGCCTTGCACTTGTAGGTGCTGGTAAGGGTCCAGGTATGTTCGACGTTACGGAGTTCATCGGCAAGGCAGAGTGCTTGAAGCGTATCGACAACCTTATGGCTAACCTCACACCTGCGGAGTAATGGAGATTCTACAGCATATATGGGGCTCTACGCCCGAGGGCGAGGGTATCATCCTCTACACCATGCGCAACAGCCGTGGCTCGGAGGTGCAACTTTGCAACATCGGCGCCTCTATCGTGAGCGTCAAGTTTGCTGACCGCAATGGCAACATCGACGATGTGGCACTCGGCTATATGGAGCCTACAAGCTACATCGGTGATGGTGCTGCGAGCGGTAAGAGCGTAGGTCGCGTGGCGGGTCGTATCGCACGCGGCCAGATGACAATCGATGGTGTGGAGTACCGCCTCGAGGTAAACAATGGCCCTAACCACCTTCATGGTGGTTCTAAGGGCTTCGCCAACCGCTACTGGGAGGGTCGCGTGGAGACCAACCGCGTGGTATTCAGCTACATCTCGGAGGATATGGAGCAGGGCTACCCTGGCGAGTTGGTTGTGGAGGCTATCTACGACTTCGACGACGAGGATAACCTCGAGATTACATACCTTGCGAAGTCTAACAAGAACACCGTATGTAACCTTACGAACCACCTCTACTGGAACCTCCATGGCGAGGGCTCAGACAAGACAATCCTCGACCACGAGCTCAAGCTAAACTGCTCGGAGGTGCTGGAGATGGACATCGTGCAGATTCCTACGGGCAAGCTCCTCGATGACAAGGGTACGGCGCTCGACTTCACCTCATGGCGCAAGTTCGGCACAGAGATAGATTCGGAGTTCAACAACATACGCAACTACCGCGGCTACGACCACTGCTTCAAGGTCGACGGCTGGCAGAAGAACATCCTCGGCGAGGTTGGTGAGTTGCGTTGCGAGGCTACAGGACGTAAGGTCACAATCCTCTCGTCACAGCCCGCTGCGGTGCTCTACACGGGTAACTGGTTGGCGGGTGGCTGCCCCAAGACAAAGTCGGATAAGTACTATCAGGACTATGCGGGTGTGGCTATCGAGTGTCAGGGCTTCAGCGATGCTGTGCACCACCCCCACTTCCCATCTATCGAACTTAAGGCCGACGAGCTATACTGCCAGAAGATAGTATTCAAGCTCGGCACGTTCTAAACCAACAGAACTAATCTATGAGAAAGTTTTTATCACTTGCACTGTTTGCGGCACTTGCGGTGGCATGTGTGAACGACCCCATGGAGGGTAGCCACACCGCGCAGAATCCGAGCGACAAGATATTCTACGCCTCGGAGGATGCTGCCCAGGGCACGCTGCTTGTGCGCCTCAATGCACCAGATGCGGAGCTCGCAATAGAGGGTGTTGACATCACTCTCGAGCCACTCTTTCATGGCGTGGAGGATGCTAAATTGAGCCGCTGGATGGTAGCCACATTTGACAAGGCACACGACCTCGGCACCGTAGCGGAGCTTATCGCGAGTGAGAGTTGCGTGGAGCGCATCGAGTATGATGTGCGCATCAAGCCCATCAGAAGCGAGGCGCTGCCCATGCCTACCTCACGCCCAGAGCCTACACGCTCGGTGGCTTTGCCCTTCAACGATCCAGAGTTGGAGTGGCAGTGGCACTACTACAACGATGCGTCCCTCGACCCAGAGTTGTGCAAGGCGGGCGCCGACATCAACCTCCTCAACGCATGGAAGTACACCGCGGGCGACAACCGCGTGATTGTCGCCGTGTGTGATGGTGGTATCATGGCCAACCACCCCGACCTTGCCGACAATATGTGGGTAAACGAGGCGGAGAAAAATGGTACTACGGGTGTCGATGACGATGGCAACGGCTTTGTGGATGATATCCACGGCTACAACTTCGTGGCTGATAGTGGCAACATCACCAATGATGACCACGGCACACACGTTGCGGGCACTATCTCTGCGGTCAACAACAACGGCTTCGCTGTATGTGGTATCGCGGGTGGCACAGGCAATGGCGATGGCGTACGCCTTATGTCGTTGCAGATTTTCGAGGGCGAAGATGGTTGCTACCAGCATCAGCTGGCAAGAGCCTTTGAGTATGCGGCGGACAATGGCGCAGTCATCATCAACAACTCGTGGGGCTACGAGGTTGCGGGCTATGTGAATGATGGCGAGTTTGAGCAGTGGGATTCGGTGCTCAAGAATGCTATCGAGTACTTCGAGACCAACGCAGGTCTTGATGGTGTGATGACAGGTGGTGTGGCAATCTTCGCCGCAGGCAACGAGAGCTACCCCGAGGCAACATACCCTGGTGCATACAACAAGTACATCTGCGTATCGGCCATGGCATCGGACTACACCGCGGCCTACTACACAAACTACGGTCCTGGTGTGAATGTCTGCGCCCCTGGTGGCGATGCCTACTATGGCACTACACTCTGCGTCTCTTCCACCTCGGTGCAGTATGCCAACTCTTATGGTTACGAGTATATGCAGGGCACATCTATGGCTACGCCCCATGTTTCGGGCTGCGCAGCGCTCGCAGTGTCGTACGCCCTAAAGCAGGGCTATACGCTTACGTCGGATGAGCTTAAGCGCCTTATTCTAACTTCGGTGCACGACATCACCCCCTACCAGACTGGCACGAAGCAGTACTTCGACTACGAGGCTGGTCAGTATGTTGATATGTCTCTTACACCTTACGCAGGCAAGCTCGGCTCGGGATATATCGACGCCCACCTGATGCTTATGCAGATGGATAGCACACCCGTAGTCTATGCCCTCACAGGCGAGCTTAAGAGCCTTTCGCTTGACACCTACTTCGGTGGCGCATCGGCAGGACTAAAGTACGAGGAGTGCACCGCATCAAGTGATGTACGCACATCGCTCGGCATCGAGACCCTCAAGGTTGAGAACGGCATGCTTCAAATCAAGGCTACGAAGCCCGGCTCGGGTCGCATCACAGTTAAGGCTATCGTGGGTGGCGACCATGTTGGTGGCAACACCATTGGTGGCTCGTATGTTGAGCGCGAGATTGAGGTTGTGGTGCGTGGCGCGAAGGCCGAGAATGGCGGATGGTTGTAACACTAAAAGTTGAGTATTATGAAGAGATACCTATATATATTGATTGCAGCCGTCGTGGCATTCACATCGTGCGAATTATTTCACTCAGAGCAAGTTCCCGATGTGGTGTGGTACTTCAGTAGCGTAGAGGTTGAGACGACCGAGAATAGCGCTACGGTAAATGCCGTAAAGCCCTATATTACTATTGATGGCGTCAAGGAGGAGGGCGTAGATATCTACCTCAAGTTCTGGGAGGATGGCTACGAAGAGAACCACATCATAATCAACGAGTTTGAGGACTTTGACGACCATATAATCTTCACAATCAACGACCTTGCCCCAGCAACCCACTACTTGGGTGGCATTGTTGTGAGTGGCGAGTATGGCGGTGAGATAAGCAGCATCTTCCCCATCACAACCAAGGCGCATATGCCCGTTGCGGAGTATTCGTGCGAGTGCATAATTGAGCCTATGGGTGTTGTGGCATACGCACTACTCGATGGCGTGTCGTTCACGCTTGACGGCGTGGAGAGCCCCTTGGCAAAGGTGGAGTTTAAGTATGCGCTTACCTCATCTAACGGCGAGTGGACAACAGTAGTGATTAGCCCCGAGGATGTGGAGAAGAACTTCAAGATTCCCGCAGAGGGCGAGCCTTACCTCAAGGAGAAGAGCGCCTACAACTACTCCGTAACGCTCTACCCCGAGGATACCAACTATGAGAGCTATACTATAGATGGTAAGTTCAGCACAACCGAGGCAAGACTAACAAGCGATGTTGAGTTACCTGCAATCACGGCTACCGACGAGGCTATCCACCTCAGTAGCAAGGTACCCACGCTCTTTGTTGATGGCGAGGTTGTACCCGACTATGGAACGATAGAGTACAAATTCTACTACACTAACTACAATGGCCACGAGGGTTTTATTGATGCGGTATGTGCCGATGGCGTGATGAGTGCAACGGCAGAGTTGAGCATGTTCGAGGAGGGCGTGACATACAACTTCCGCACCTGTATGGAGGTGAACGACATGATACTTCTGCTATCTGGTGATGCGCCATATACCATTCCCGTTGTGGAGACGCCTACGCCTCCAACACCTCCCGCGCCTCCCGTATCGGGCGATGTAGACACCGCGGCACTTGCGGGCGACTGGCACCTTACCGAGTGGCGTGGCGCAGTGCCCTCATTCGATGTATATCTATCAATCAGCGAGGATGGCGTAGTGACACTCTGGCAGCGCCTTGAGAGCCGCCTTTGGGAGACATTCTACAGCACCGTAGGCTTTGATGGTGGCATCATCGCAGGCGAGTACACCGACGGCGTGGCATGGGCGGCATCGTACTATGTAGCAGTAGATGGCGACACCATGACATGGACCAACACCGCAGATAGCACAGAGGTCTCTGTCTACACACGCTGCACACTACCCGACTTCACCAACCCCGACATCCGCACCTACGCGACAGAGGGTCGAAGATTCTTGTAGTGGGCAACATAACGACAACAATAGAGGCTACTAACCGCGTTAGTAGCCTCTATTGTTATATATAAAAAAGTAGTCCCCTTTCGTAGAGGACTACCCTATTTTAGTTCTTGTTAAGCACGAGTTTCTCAATCTCCTCAATCTGCGCCTTGAATGTCTTGTCAGTGTCCATCATATCAGCGACAGCCTTGCACGAGTGGAGCACCGTAGCGTGGTTACGACCACCGATTGATGAGCCGATAACCGTGAGCGGAGCCTTGGTGTGCTGCTTCGCGAGGAACATTGCCACCTGGCGAGCCTGTGCTACATCGCGTGTACGCTTTGTCGAGTTGAAGGTATCGAGCTCGATGTCATAGTACTCGCAAACGACCTTCACGATGTGGTCGATGGTAATCTCGCGCTGTGTGAGCTTAACATAGACCTTCAAGATATCCTTGGCAAGCGAGATGGTAATCTTGCGACCGAGGAACGAGGCGTTAGCGATAAGCGACGATAGTGCACCCTCAATCTCACGCACGTTTGCCGAGATGTTCTCCGCGAGGTATGCCACCACGTCCTCAGGTATCTGAGCTCCGAGGCGCTGAGCCTTTGCACGGATGATCTTGACCTTGGTGTCGTAGTCGGGCACGTTC
>JAZRJJ010000053.1:0-21993 GCA_045645705.1 Alistipes sp.
GAAAAAGGCTGGAGAGATCAACTCCAGTTCAATGGCGGATATCGCTTTCTTGCTGTTGATATTCTTCTTGGTGACAACTACGATGGATGTCGACACAGGTATGAAGCGTACGCTTCCACCTTGGATCGACCCTACAGAGCAGCAGAACGATGTTGATGTTAATGAGCGAAATGTACTTAAGGTAAATGTTTCGCGTAGCGGTGCCATCATGGTTGGCACAGAGGAGTATCGCTCAAGCGACCTTCGTCGTAGCGGTGAGCACTCTCGTCTATCTCGTGAGGTATATTTCTTCCTTGTTGATCCTAACCGTTCAAACAAGAAGGATACCGAGATTGATGGCGCTACTTATAAAGTCAGCGAGGGTCTTGTCTCTTTGAAGGCCGATGACGAAACAGAGTATAAGGTATATCTAAAGGTACAGGATGAGCTTACTCACGCCTTCAACCTATATCGTGACGATATCTCTCGTCAGGTATATGGTAAGGTATATAATGAGCTTACTGATATCGAGGCTCAGAACATCCGTAAGGCGGTGCCTATGAAGATATCTGAGGCTGAACCAAACGATCAAACAAAGAAGTAATTATGGCAGTAATGGCAAAAAAGGGCAAGCGTGAAGTGCCCGCAATGTCGACCTCTTCACTTCCTGACATCGTGTTCATGCTTTTGTTCTTCTTCATGGCAGCAACAACGATGCGTGAGGTAGATCCATTGGTGTCTGTGCAGATGCCAGAGGCTAATGAGATCACTGAGCTCGACAAGAAGAATCTTGTAAATATTTGGATGGGTAAACCTCTTGGCGCTGCCAAGGGCGAGGATGCGTTGAAGATTCAGCTCAACGACCAGACTCGTGAGGTTGAGGATATTCGTGACTTTATCTCAGCAACAACTGTTACTAAGGGTGTAGGCCCTAACGAGATTGTTGTTAACCTTCGTGTTGACGAGGGTGCTACCGTAGGTAAGCTTACTGCTGTAAAGCAGGAGCTTCGTAAGGCTGAGGCGTTGAACATCTCGTATGCAGCCCGCGCGGTTGAGAAGTAGAAATCCTACTCTATCAAGTTGGTGACCACTCCTATGGGGTGGTCACTCTTTTTGTATTATAGCGTTTGCTGTGCTTTGAACTATTAGCTATCTGCTGTGTGAAAATTTAGCCCTTGATGTGTAAGAATGTAAATACATTTGTGTATCTTTGCAGTTGTTTAATGTCTTTCATAAGGCTTCTATGTGGATGTCGTAGCTTAGATATTATACTTTTGTATATTTAAATCGTATAGGAAATTTTATGTCGTATAGATCAGTGACTTTTACCTGTGTAAAGTCTTTATTTATAACATTAGCTCTTGTCTCCGCCTTTTTGCTTACAGGCTGTGTGGAAGATGATATTTTTTCGGGTAGTGGTAGCAGTGATGGTGGCGGCTGGCAGGAGAGACCTATTGACGGCACAGTAAGCAAGCCAGATGACTCATGGGCTGCGGGTGAGTTGGATTGGGTCTTTGATATGGGTGTATTGCCTGAAATACGAATCTCTGTGACAGAGGAGCAGTGGAATACCCTGCTTAGTGAGTATGACCGTGATAATAACACCTCTGAGTATATACATTGTGATGCAGAGTTTATGTCCAAGGGTGAGACCCACTTCTTTGAGGATGCAGGTCTTCGCCTCAGGGGTAACACCTCGCGACGCCGTCCAGAGGGTAATGGCGGCGAGATGCATAAGCGAGATAATGCTGATTGGCACCATTGTCACTTTATGCTCAACTTGCGTAAGTTTCAGAAGGATGATGCCCACGAGTTGCATAATGTGCGCAAACTGCACCTTAAGTGGCATAAGGACGATCGTGCCTACTGCCGTGAGTTGTACTGTTATGACCTCTTCCGTAGATTTGGTATATGGACAGCAGCATATAGCTCCTATTGCCGTTTGTGGATACATGTTGAGGGTGATAGCAAGCCAGCCTATTATGGCGTTTATGAGATGATAGAGGCTATAGATGACAAGTATGTTAAGAAGCGTAAGGAACTCTTTGGAGACCATAAACATAACCTCTGGAAGTGTCGCTGGGGCGCCGACCTTAATTATAACAATATCAAGGGAGCATCTGTTCATTTCGATGATGAGTCGGGTGCAAACTACGCTTATGAGCTAAAGAGTAATATCGAGAACTTCGAGGCGGCTAAGGAGCAGTTGTTCGAGTTCTCTAAGAATCTAACCCGCCTCGAAGGTCAGGAGTTCCATGATTGGATTGCTAAGGTGTGTGATGTTGAGCTGTTGCTGCGTACCTATGCGGTTAATGTTGTTGTCGGTATGTGGGACGACTATTGGAATAATAGTAATAACTTCTATATCTACTTCAACTCATCGGATAAGGATAATTATAAGTTCTTCTTTATACCGTTTGATTATGACAATACCCTCGGTACATCGAGCAATTGTGGTGTACAGAGCGACTCAGGTCGCCACGACCCACTACATTGGGGTGATACAGGTAAGAGTCCACTCATTGGTAAGATACTTCAGTTCCAGGACTATCGTAAGATATATGTCGATGCGCTTAACGAACTCTGTAGCCCAGAGAATGAACTCTTCTACTACCAGTCCTCTATCGCTCGTATCAATACTTGGCATAATATGATACGCGACTATGTGGTTAATGACACTGAGGAGGATTGTGAGATTAAGGATCGCCCTGCAGGGTGGGGTAATATCTACGACTACCGTATCCTTGATGCAAATTCGCCGATGAACTTCTTTAAGGTTAAGGCTGCGTCCATCCCTGCAAATTAGAGCGTTTTGTATGTTTAATAGCCGACTGCCTTTCAGGTAGTCGGTTTTTTTTGCGTCTGCGCGATAAATCTGTGTCGCCAGCGAGTATTTATATGAATATATAGTGACTTATAAGTGTTAATCAGCGATGTGCAAATTTTGGTTTGTACAGCTATTAAAGGTAGTTAATGCTTAAAATATAGCTTTATTTGTGCTACTTATGCAATTTTAATTTAAAATTAAATGTGTTGCAATATTCTGATATATAGATAGTTGTAGTTGGTAGCTAAAAATAATTTAAAAAAAGTTTAAAAAATATTTGGTGGTTTAAGAAAAATGCTATACTTTTGTCCTTTGGAGAGGTGGCAGAGTGGTCGATTGCGGCGGTCTTGAAAACCGTTGAGCTGCGAGGCTCCGGGGGTTCGAATCCCTCCCTCTCCGCTGAGAATGAGGAAGTTACGAAAAGGTAACTTCCTCATTTTGTTTTTATTGCCACTGTAACTCGCTGATTTAGGGGTTGATGCAATGACTACTCTGGCGCGAATTATGACTACTCGCCCAATGTAAAGTGTTGGTTATAAAAGGGGTAAAAACAGGGGTTTAGACATCAAGTCGTAACCAATTCGTAACCACGATTTGCACTCCTTGTAACCTGACTACTATTGTCTAAAAAGCGACTACTTTTGACTACACCCTTTTGGCTTTCAAATAGTTAGAGATATTTACCTTTGTATCACTAAATATTTGAAGAGTTATGAAAGCTAAAAGACAAAACACAAAAAGCACCTTCTGCGTAATCTTTGTAATCCAGAAGGGCAAGTGCCGTCCCGATGGCACAGCACCCATTGTAGCACGAATCACCCTTAATGGTGAGATGGTGCATTTCTCCACCAAACTTTACATTCATCCAGACCGCTGGTTGCCATTAGAGTACAAAACAGTCGGCAAGACATCAGAGGAGAAACTTATCAACGAAACACTCTTTGACCTGCAATCCACCATCAAGCGCAAGTACAACGAGATGCTTTTTCGAGGTGAGGTTGTTACCGCCAGCAAGATAAAGAGTTCGATGCTATGCCTGGATGACCGCAGTATGACGCTAATATCACTTTGCGACCTCTACATCTCGGAGTACGAGAAGTTGGTGCTATCGCAAGACTATGGCAAGGAGTCATATTTTAGATATAAGGTATGCCGCAAGCGACTCCAGGAGTTTATGCTCGATGTCTATAAAGTGAACGACCTTCCATTGCAGGATGTAAACAAACGCTTTCTCGACAAACTTTACCTTTGGTTGCGTTCGGAGCGCAAGCTGAACAACAATACGGCAGTGAAGTTTATGCATCGCTTCTCCTCCATTCACAAAATGGCGCGTGACAATGGCTGGGTTGTTGGCGACCCCTTCAAGCAGCAAAACCTCCACCTTGACAAAGTAGATAGGGGTTATCTTACAACCGAGGAGATCGCCCGCATTCAGACCAAGGAGTTCGATAGTCAGCGTTTGGAGCGTGTCAGAGACATTTTCCTATTCAGCTGCTACACTGGTCTTGCTTATATTGATGTTTATAATCTTTCAGAGGAGCATTTGAAGGAGTGGGCAGATGGAAGCATGTGGATCTGTTTCAAACGCCAAAAGACCAAAGTGCCATTCAATGTACGCCTGCTGGACATACCGCTACAAATCATCAAGAAATATGAGAATTGTCGTACTGGCAGACGACTACTCCCCGTACCAACGAATCAGAAGTGTAACGAGTACCTCAAAGAGATTGCCGAGGTGTGTGGTATTCACAAGGAGATTACATTCCATGTCGCCCGCCACACTTTTGCCACGACCATTACCTTGGAGAATGGCGTACCTATCGAGACGGTCAGCAAGATGCTCGGACATACCAATGTGCGTACAACGCAGATTTACGCCCGCATTACCGACCAAAAGATTAGTTCGGATATGGCTATCCTGGAGGACAAAATCAGCCAGCTCTACAATATGCCTATCGCCTTATCGCGCGAGTCTAAACGCATCGAGGAGCAGTTGGTCGAGATAGAGAAGTTTGCCATAGCCGCAGGGTTGGCATAGTACATATTATATATTAGCAGAGGGTGCGTAAGGCGAAAATGCTACGCACCCTATACGCTTTTTTTACGCACCTATACCAACTCCCAACCCTTATCGGTGGCGATGGCTTTTTGCTGGTCTGTGAGTTTGCCGAGGTTGGTCGAGCCGATTTTGCAGGTCAAGTCTTGTGCATTCTCGCATAGGGCATTGAGCAGGGACAGCAGGCTATCCACCGAGAGCTTCGGGCAACCGTTCATCGCCACATCAACATTTATCGTACCTGCAAAGCGCACCTCCACCAACGATTTGCACGAAGTGAAGGTGGTGTCAATCTGGCTCGTGACATTGGAGAAATCCAGCGTGGAGTATATTGCCGTTAGCGATGAGCATCCATGGAACAGCTCCGAGGCAGATGTAATGCCTCGTGTGTCGAGTCCATCAATCTCCGTTAGTGCGGAGCATCCGTAGAACGCCCACATCATATTCGTAACATTGGCAGTCTCGAGTTGCGGGACACGCGTGAGCGATGTACACTTGTAGCACATCTGGTACATAGAGTCGAATTGCCGAAAGTCGAGCGATGTAGGTAATTCGGTCAGCGTGGTGTTTCCCTTAAAGAGCTGATACGCATTTCTAACCTCGTTCATACCCGTTGGTATCTTGTACACCTGGCTTGCAAGTTCGGCAAACGACATCGAGTAGTCAGCAGTACCTCCCTGGTCTGTAATGGCATCCACAAGGTAATCGCGCACTACAGCCAGGCGGTTGATGATATTTGAAAAGTCTCCCATTAGCCAATAATCTCGATTAGGGCATCCATCAACTCATGGATACCGAGTGATTCTCTGAGTTGCTCGACCATTGCTTCGTAGGTTATCGAGTAGGCTCCTCCGTTGCGATCAACCTCGAAGCGATCAGAAGAGGAGAGTGTTGCGGTTGGCGTAAGCTCCGCGATGGTAACGCCCGTTGTAGTGTCTGCCATAGTTTAGTAGTCGTATTTTTCGTAGTAAAGCATCGTGTTATAAGACTCCACCCACCAGCATTTGCCTCGTTCTACACTTGGCACTGCCACAAGCTGTAACAATCCTGCGTGCATAATTAGGCGTTGAACGGGGACGAAGCTCAACCCTGCATCATCGAGTGATTTGGGTGTAAGCACACCCGAATCTTCATCGTCAATAGCCAAAATTAGCGATGGTGATGAGCGTGTACGAACGGGGACATCGTAGAGTGTTAACACACTACCCACATAATCCTCAGAAGTCGGAAGGCGCAACCAAACCTCAAATCCGCCAAATTTTGGGCGACCAGAGGTTATGAGGTTAAAGTTTCTATTAACCGTATACTCTTGTGTCGTTTCATCATAGTCTGTTCCCTCCTCGTACAATCCCTTAAATGGGACTTTGACATATCCTCCGAATACACCCGTACCCATCTCGACATGTCCATCCTCGTAGATGCGGGTGGTGGCTTCGGCTGCACTCTCGATGCCTTCCGCACCAGCGAAGAACATCAGCTTGCCATGTTTGGGGTCTGTTGAGCCTGCTAAAGCACAGCCAGCCATACCCGCCACGACCTTTGCGTTGCCCTCGTCCTTGACACCCACGAAGCCAGAGAGCACCACGCCCGCCTGCCCATCCAGCTCGGTTGTCGAGTTCTGGAAGTTATCGCGCAGGTAGTCCAGGTCGGAGGATGTTGCGGCAGCATCGCGTAGCAGTTTCGTGATGGTGGCACGAGCCCCGTAGTATGCCCCAATATAGGCGAAGTCGTCCTCTATCTCTATGTATTCGGGCGTGGCTGCGGTGTACTTCTCCAAAGCCGACACAGCCAAAATATAGGCGTTGACATAGGCATCCCAGCTGTCGTTCTTCTTGTAGACTCTACGAGCTCTTCCTCCCGCAGCTCGGAGTACTCCGTTCGCCACGCGTAGATACTCTGCTACGAGGTATCGCTCCGCATCGATGAGGAGCTCCTCATACTCGGCACGGATGTCAGCGAGTCGCTCTCGGAGGTAGGTTTTCTCTACGGGCGAGATTACCGAGTCGGAGTTCATCTGCGCCAGGCTCTCCTTGGCACTCTCGACATCGCGCAGTACCGCATCGATATCTGTTCCCTCTTCGGGGTTGGTGGGGTCTATGCGCCCGAAGCGCAGCACACCATCTTTGAACGATATGCCGCAGCCCGTTGAACGGTCATAGAGCTGCACATTGCCCGACACCGAGTCAAACCAGGAGTCGCCCAGCGCATCGGAGATGTAGCCTTGCAGATAGATATTTTTCAGATAGGCGGAGTAGCCTCGCATATTGAGCCCATGCGCAGAGAGGTTACTTAAATCTCCAAACTGCGCAGCAATGTTGCGTAGGCGTATGCGCCAGTCGTTCATACCCACGAGGTAGCGTTCGTATGTGCGTGTCGAGTAGCGCGATGTCTGGCGCGTGGTGTCAGTTGTGTTGCCAAACGCCACAATGTTCATCGCTTCCGCTGGGTGGTACGGGAAGCCCTCGCGCAACTCGTATTGCCACTCTCCGTAGGTCGAGGTGTTGAGACACTCCACCAAGCGGAAATAGCAAGTCGTAAAGCCTGCAAAGGTACGAGAGCCGAAGGAGTCGTCCGAGTCGATGGTTGGCTCGGTGTAGTTGCCTACCTCCGCATTTTTGAAGATACCCATACAGAGGTCGTTGGTGCGGAGGGAGCTTATCTCTCCCGACTCCAACTTGACAACCAGGCGGCAGGTCTCTCTATCGACCAACTCGATGATGCCCGCGCCAGGTGCTGACCACTGGTCGCCAACGGTGGTCTCGACACGATTGTAGCGAAACTCTGGCACTTCAAGGAACTCCTCCAGGCGGAGGTTGCGCATATAGGTATTGCCCTCGACAGAGAGGTCGCCCAACACTACGCCTCCCGTCTTGTCGAGCTTCTTGTCGAGCGAGGATTGCAGACCCTGCACCTCGGCTATCTTGTGGGTGTGAGCCTTGGGTGCAACACGCTCCTGGAGTTCTCGACCCTTTATCTTCATAGAGGCTTCGGCTGCGGGGACATCGACAATAAACTCGAACTCATCGAACTTGTCGAGTTGCCCTGCGGCTGATGCTAATTCTTTGATGCGTATCTCTGACATTGTTATCCTCCCAAGATTGATGTTTTGAAGTTCTCTTTACCTAATACATAGACCAGGTCGCGACCCTTGGCGACAAGTTGTCCGCCAAGGGTTAGTTTTATGTTTTGACCACCGCCACTCGGCAACATCGCCTGCAACTTCGACAGCGGTGCGATGACCTCTGGGTCGGCTATGGCGTTGGGGTTATCGCCTACGAGGGCGAGAGTCTTACCATACGCCAGACCTCCCGTAGCCAGGGCGGGAACACTCTCTTGCGCATTCTTGTTGATGAGTGCGGTCATGATTGCCGCAGCCGCCACCATCGCAGCACCAATGCCAATGGCTGCCCAGGGGTTTGCCAACACCGATTTGAGGGCGGACTTAAAGGCGATGATCATAATACCGAACTCGATGAGCTGCGCACCTATGTTTTTGAGGAAGTTGGCGAACTGCGTGAGGATCGCCTTCATAAATCCTCCGAAGCCGAGGTCTCCCGCGATAACCTTTCCGAGGGCATCGGCAGCCGCTACGATAGAGTCCGCGAGGAACTGCGACACCTGCTGGTCGAAGCGTTGCATTGTCGAGGCTACGGTCTGCGACACATGGTCGAGGGCAGCAGTGAAGTTCCAACCCTTGTTCGTGAGGGCTGTGGTATAGTTCTCGACCATCTCCACCGTTGCCGAGAGATTCTTTGCCAGGTAGGTGCTTGTGTTATCTGCCCAGCCGAAGAGCCCCTCGCGTACCGTAGAGAATATCTCGCTCATCTGCTGTGAGTACTCCGACACCGCCAGCTTGATGCCATCCATTTTGAGTTTCGGTGCGGGGAACTCTATCTCGAAGTCGGAGGCGAGGATCGGCTCTAACTTCTCGATAGGTTTGAGGTCTTCGGGTTTGATATCCTGCAGGCGTGAGAGTTCTCCGCGCAGCTCGGCAATTTGGGCGTTTGTGGCGGCAATCTCCTCGACCGTCTTGGCGTTGCCCAGCGACTCCTCCAAAGCGCGTATCTGTCGCTGTAACTGCCCGATTAAGCCGTTTGCCTCTGCAGCACCCGTTGTTGTCTGCTTGAGTGAGTTGTTATATTGAGCCTGCATCGCTGCAGCATCCTCGGCTGAACGCCTGCGCTGGTTGAGAATATCGTTAAGAGCCAACCACTCCTCACGCTGGACATTAAGGGCATCGGCTTGAGCCTGGGTAAAGCCTTTACCATTCTGGATACGCTCAAAAGCAGCCTTGTCCTCTGCCCAGGTCTCGTAAACAATCTTCATTCGCTTTTGGATATCCTCATCGCTATAAATAGGTCGTGAGAACTCGTTGTAGGTGCGATCGTAGTTTTCGCGCTTACGCTCCTCAAAGTTCTGTCGCGCCTGCTCTGCCTGCTGGCGGGCAAACTCGGCTTGCTGCTGTCGTGCGCTCACGAAGGCTGCACCCAACGCTACCAGGGCGGAGATAACCAGACCTATCGGTCCAGTCATCGCAGTAAAGGCGGCTTTGATAAGCGGGAGCATGGCGAGGAGCTTACCTCCCACCGTAAGAACTGGTCCGATTGCCGCAGCAAGCGATGCAATGACAACGATTACCTTCTGCGTTGTAGGACTCAAGTTCTGAAACCAGGTTACCATGTTGGATATCCAGCTGACAATCTTTTGCAAGGCAGGCATCAGTATCATACCGAGCTGCTCGGCAAGGTCACCCAGCTGGTTTTTGAGTTGTCGCATACTACCCGTTCCCGACTGCGCTGCTGCCTCGGCATAGCCCTGGTAGTTTTCGAGGATATACTTGACCGCCTCGCCACTCTTGAGTTGCTCGGCAGTGAGGCTCTTCAAAGCAGGGATACTCTCTCCCAACTCTCCCGTAAGACCTCCGTAGGTCTTCGCCAGATTCTTCACTGCCGATTCGAGGGTCATTCCCGTTGCCACAGAAAGCTGTGCCGAAGCCTCGATGACATCGTTAATCTGCCTTTCGGTCATACCCAGCGATGCGAGGTATGCTTGCTGTGCAATAACCTCCTCATCTCCGAAGGTGGAGCGCGACTGCAACTCTGCCGCCTGCGCCATCAGCCTGCGCTGGATATCCTCGCGCCCTTTAAGTGCAGTGAGGAGGCGTGTCTCTGCCTGCACCTGCGTATCTGCCGCCATAACCGATGCAGTGCCGAGAGCTACGAGAGGGAGCGTGAGCGTCTTGGAGAGCGTCTTACCTACGGAGGTCATCTTCTTCTGAAGACCCTCCAACGACTTCTCCACTTGCTTCGTGCGCTGCTGAAACTCGTAGCTGTCAGCACCAATCTTGATGAGTAGGTCGGCTATGCGTCTTGACATAGAAAGTTTGGGTTAGTGGGTTAAGGGCGACTAAGGGCGACATCGTTGGTATAGATTCCAGCCACGCAGCACATCATCGACATTGGCTACGCGACCATTCTCAACACGCGACATTGCCGAGACGATGAGCACCATCTCCTCCTTGTTGCTGATGTCAATCTCCTCGTCAGCGGAACGAAAGCAGATGCCTGCCACCTGCTGGATGTAGGCTTCGGTGTTGTTCTCGGAGGTGGGAGCATAGCGGTTGATGATCTGGCGGATGGTCTTCAACCCTCGTGCCTTGTAGTAGTGCTCCAGGAGCACGAACATCGCTCGGTAGCCATAGTCGATAGATTGAAATTGTTTGAATGCCGAGTCCTGGGAAGGCTGTACCTCGCCCAGGTACTTGGTCTTGCTGATGCGGATATTGCCAGGATTGTTGTTCCTTAACCCGCGCGGTAGTTTTCTCTCTCTATTGTTACACATAGTTTTAAGGTTTTGAGTGTTTTCGTTTGCGGAGGTTGTCCATCTCGGCTCGTTTAATAAGTACGGGACACTGTTCTGGTGGCGTAGGACACTTGTACGCCTGGCGTATGATGATGCGGTCGCATTCGAGCTGCACATCCTTCTCCTCGATGATTATTTCGAGCTTGTCGACCTTCTCTTCGAGCTTCTCCACGCGCCCATCCAGGCGTGTTATCTGCTCCGACTGAATGGCGATGACCTTGTCGGTGTTTTCGAGCTCCGCACCATCAGCCTCGGCATTCTCCTTACGCCTCTTCTGCTTGAAAAATATCAGTGTGCCGAGCAACCCGCTGGCAAGCACAAAGTTTAAGATGATAGATACGATTTCCATAGGCTTCAATTTTGAGGTACATACTTGTAAATGGCTGTTTCGCGCACGATATAAAGCTCTCCGTAGATGAAGAACATCCCCATTATCGTTTCGTCTTGACCCTCCAAGTTTATAATGCTGTTGAGCTCCTGCTTGCGGATATCGAAGATGAATGGCGAGTCGTAGCATATAGCCACCTCCGAGAGCGTGTGGTCGCAGTGGTAGGTGTGGCGACCAATACGACAAACCTGCTCATACTCCGTTATCGAGGTGCGCTTATAGAGCCAGCACATATCATCGGCATTGGAGATAATAAAGTCATCGGAGATAGAAACGATATCGTGGTATGACTCGAAGTGTTTGGCTATGGCAAAGGCGTGGAAGCGGGAGTCGCTGAATCCAACACTCTGCGTAGTGTTTACCACAATGCAGTTGCCAGCGAGGAACATACCATTACTTAATGGCGAGCCATAGAATGAGGAGTAGCCAGCACCTCTACGATACGATGAGTCATCGCGCTGAATGGGTGCTTCGGGGCGAGATAGGTAGGCATAATAGTTTGTTATCGTTCCATCCTCACGGTTACGCGTAACGCCCCACATCAGCAGAATAAAGTAACCACCCTGGTATGTCGCCCAGCCATAGTAATGCTCTGGGTTATAGCCAGCAAAGACCTGCTTAACCGTACCTCGGTGGTCGCAGTAGTAGAAGACACCTCGCTCGAAGCGCACAAAGCCATTCTCGGCAGCGAAGATCTCGAAGTCGTAGTCCGAGCGATATATCTCGCGTAGTGTACGCGACACGCTGTCGAAGATTAGAATGCGCCCAGCGCGGTCGTGAAACAATAGGAAGTTCAGACAACGCACGATGCGCTGTATCTCGAAGTCAAACGATAGTACCCGCACACAATCATCTCCCTCGGCTGGAGTATCCTCGACAATAAAGCGTGGCATCTCCGTCAGCTCACAGTTGTAGGTGTCATCCAGAGCCTGCAACTCGATAGAGTTTACCGAGTAGGCTGCATGGAGATACTTCGTGTCCTGGAGCACCGTATTCATGTCGAGGTGCGCGGCAGTGAAGATGTCGCCCGTTAGTCGTTTGCTCGGCAGCTGCTTGTACTTGAGTGCCGACTGCACGATATGCCCAACCAGGGTGTCGTAGTTGTTCGCACCCTTAGTATGCCAAAGGCGTGTTGGATTACCCTCGGCATCGAGGTAGTAGAGGGCGTACAACAGATGGTCGTTGGGGATCGCTGGGATATCGCTAACTGGGAGGGCAATCGACATCTCGACATTGTTTGCGGGATTGACGAGCGACTCATACTTGAGTCCCTTGTCGTAGTTATCGCCCGCATCGATGGTCATCGTCATCTGCGAGAAAGTGGCGTTCTCCTGCTCCCCCGTAGAGTATCCGCCTCGTCCGCTACCAGTGTTTTCGTAATATGTAATATTGCCTATAAGGGTTTGGCGGATGAAGAATTGCAATACACCATCAGCGGGAATACCATTGATTTCGACCTTTACATTCTCTGGTGTTCCAGTTTTAACCTCCGACACTAAACTGGTCTCGGCAGTTGACCAATCGCCAGAGTCAGTAAGGTAGTAAGTGTAGCCAGCGGTAACGATTCGTATTCCGTAGTGAACGGTTATGGTGTAGTTCTCGTTGCGGCTATTATATGAAGATGAACGCCATTGCCGATGACTGGTTTGTAGCGAAAACTCCCACTGAATAGGAAAGTTACACTGCGCGACCTCTACGCCCTTGGTGTAGATGGTGGTGTTTTTATACTCGTCCTTGCCGCACAAGCAGAGCGAGTTGCCCGACTCCGCGAAGTCGAGCAGAGCGTTGGGATCGTCCCACGCTTCGGGTGAGAAGAAGCCAAGGTGGTCAGCCAAGTTCTCGATGCTCTTGTTCTTGACATCGACCGTAACGGAGCGGAGTGCTGGCACGATGTCGAGTGTAGCCTCGCCCATCACATAGATGCCCGCGTTCCACATATCATCGACCACATCCCTGCCCGATGATGTGACCACATTTACGCCCTCCTCAGCGATGAGATGTGTACCCGCGTCATCGGTCATCACTTCTCCTACGGGGAACTCCGAGCCTATCTCGAAGAAGGTAACGGGGCGACTATTTTGGTAGAGCGAGATGGCTCTGCGGATATGGAGTGCGCCACTCGACTGGAATATCTGCCCAGCAAAAGGGAGCAGACAGAGTTCGAGGATATCGCGATAGGTAGGCTCCTCATAGACATAGTATAAGCGTTCCAGGTCAATGAAGGTCTGGCGCAGGGGCGAGATGCTCTCGTTCATACCCTCGCCATAGAGGTCAAGCCAATCCGACACCTCCATATCAAGCTCCAGGAGGTCGAGACAGCGCGTGGTTAAGTTCCACAACGAGAGCCTGCCCGAAGTGCCTATCGACATCAGGTCTTTGAAGATGTAACTTTCCAGGAGATTGAAGCCATCGACAGCCTTAATTGTAACGGTGTAAGGTGGTGCTGTGAAGGTTTCGGAATAGAGATCGGCTGTGACAAAGCCACGCCAATAGAGTGCGCCAGAACGGAAGATGCTCACGCGGAACTGACGAGCATCGGATGTGAAGAGGGACAAATAATGAAAGTTGTCCTTGCAGAGGATGTTGATGGTAGCCTCGGAAGCCTTAACGGGAGCATAGAACTCATCGCCACGAGCCTCCCAGGTTATGATGATAGGCTCATCGCCCGCAAAGGTCATCTCCTCCGATGAGCCTGCATAGCCGCGCTCGGCAATCTCCACGCGCCACAAGATATTGTGGTGCTTGCTACGCATCTCTGCATAGTATTTTAGTCCGAATTCTGCCATTTATCACATCTTTGCGATAAAGGTAGATTCTCATCGGGCGACAAGAGATGACCATAGGTCACCTATAAAGGAGTGCTTTGAATAGCATAGAACAAAAAAATTGAAGAATCTTTTCTAATATAGAAAAATTTGCACTATCTTTGTGAACAGATTTGTTGACAAACTACTATTATGAACTGCAATGTTGGACAATATATAAGTGAGTTGGTGGCTCGTTCGGGACTCTCGCAGGCAGATGTTGCCCGCGAGATAAGCGTTTCGCGTCAATCACTCAGCTATGTTATTTGTGGTAAGCGTGATATGTCGTTACAGCTCGCTATGAAATTGGAGTCGTACTTCTCTTTGCCCGATGGCGAACTAATGAAGATGCAGGCTCTACAAGCTGTTCAGCAGCGTAAGCAGGAGATCCGCAACCACCTATGCGAGGTGCTGGTGTCAAAGAATGCTTTTTGGTCATACGATGTAAGCTCATACGATGTGATTCCCGATGAGGAACTAATAGAGAAGTGTTTTACTCAATTGGATATGGATGACATCGACCTTATGTTTGAGCTCTATCCTCGCAAGCGCATCCAGCAAGTATGGCGTGAGCGTATGGCTATCCAGGGCGAGTATATGCAGATGCTCAACATAATGATTGCGATGTACTACTTCGGCATAAAGGAGCCCGAAAAGTACCTCGCAAAGGTTGAGCGACAACACATCAACAAGATATTAAAACAATCGTTATATGCGTCAGGGATTAACAACTAACATCGAAGCCATCATTGAGCAGGTTGCTCAGTTGGAGTGCATCAAGCCCTACATCTTGTGTGGCGGTACAGCACTCGCTATACAGATAGGTCATCGCAAAAGTGAGGACTTGGATTTTATGATGTGGCGCATATCCAAGACTGAGAAGCCAGAGGTTAATTGGAATGCTATCGAAAGGGAACTCAAAGAGAAGATAGGAGAGATTAAAAATTTCAATATGCTCGGCTTCGACCAAGTTGAGTTTGTCGTTAGGGGTGTTAAGTTCTCGTTCTTTGTGAGTGACAACCTCTCGCCCGTCACAGCACCTACCGAGTATCTCGGCAATATCCGTTTGGCTGACATCGAGTCTATTATGGCAATGAAGATGGAGGTAATGTTGCGCAGAATGAAGTTCCGCGACTACTACGATATCTATTGTATGTTGCAGGAGGGATATTCCATACACAACGGCATAGAGAAGGCTCTTAACCTATCGCGCCACCGCCTCTCGTCTAAAAACATTATTGCAATGCTCCTGGGCGGTCAGTTTGTCCCCGACAATAACTTCGCAACATTAGAGCCGAAGTACGATGTCACAAAGGAGCAGATACGCGAGTATATAATGCAAAAACTCAAGGAATAAATAGGAGCCGAGACCCATTCGGATCTCGGCTTCAACAGAGTGAGTTGCTTATTATCCGATCACACGAAAGTCATCGGCTTCGGGGATTACCGCCAGCCCTCCCCATGTGCCATGAAGTTGACCGATAGCATCTATATCCTCAATTACGCCCTCCTTGCCATCGTAGCGGTTGTCTTCGCCTTCGAGGTGGATAATTCTGATGCGCTGTCCTACCTTGTAGGGACTTTCGCGCTGCTGTTTTGTCTGGTGCATTATCGTTTTGTTTTAAGCGTTAAACCAATCTTTAAATCGCTCAAAGAAGAGCAATTGGGTGCGAGGGCGCATCATATCGTAGTTGCGCATGATTGATTCGCGCCCCAGGGTATTCCACTCGACTGGAGTCTTGATAGCGGTAAAATCAACCACCTCGACTTTGATGCCATCGTACTCGTCCAAGAACTCGCGTGATACTCGTGCCAGGTCGCGTACCTCGTCTGTTGCCTGCCTCCAACTGGTAGCATCCGTAGGGAATTGCTCCAGGAACTTTTCAATTTTCTGTATCATACTTGGCAGTGTTATAAAGGGTAAACATTCGCATCGTTGCTGAGCCAGAAGAGCTCGTTGTTGTCTACTCGGCTGAAGCCGTACATGAGGCTTCCGTAGCGTTCGCAAACTCCGTAGTAGGCGTAGACCACACAGTCGCCTTCCAAGCGGAACTTGTCGCCCTTATTGAGGGTTGATAGGCGTGTTTCGGTGCGCAAGAAATCTACCAGGGGACTCTCGTTCTCAATGCGCTTCATTACGATTGTGTTGGCTATGGTGTTGAGCTCAACCTCGTAGATGACCTCATCACCTCGGTGTGTTGCGGGGATCGTACACTTGGCTATGCCATCTTCCATGTTGTAGGTGCTGATGTGTACCTCGTTGGGCATCTCGCCAGTGTTGAAGGTGTAGTAGCGTCTTGCTATCTCTGCTGCTTGTTTGCGTGTCATGGCTCTCTATTTTACTACGATTAAATCCTCTTTGAAATATACATAAGTCGGTGCTATTGGCAGGTCGCACACCAGGCGCACCTTGCATCGGTTGCAATCTGCTCCGTAGTCGTCAACAACTACAAATTGTGTGTTCTCCTCGCAACTCTCGATTGCTATTGCAAATCGTACCTTGTCGCCCGTTTTAATATTGTTGTTCATGGTCTGTCGGTGCTATGTATTATTCCTCATCTTGAAGTTTCCAAAGCTCCTGGAGCAACTCGCGGATCGTGTCGTTGATGCCCTTGCACTCCTCGTGGAGTCGCCAATATTCAGAACTACCGCGTCTGTTCTCGTTCGAAAGTTCCTGCATGCGGTTGCTGTTGAACATAAAGTCGCGCTCAAGGCGGTCGAGCTGCTTGTGGATTTGGTTAATTCTGGTCTTCATAATTCACTCTGTATTAGTTGTTTATCGTAGTGCAAACATAACATCACTATTTGGAACACGCAAGTATTATCCCCTTTATTTTCAATAAGTTAAGCACTTTTTACAACACTCCAAGTGAGTGGAGCCGACCTCTTGCGAAGTCGGCTCCTGCCTGCATTGCTTATCCGCGTTGTAGGCAGCCAAGACCTGGGTTTAGGTTATGCTTGAAGAGGATTCGATATCTGATCCTGGATCTCCTTAATCTGCTTGAAGAAGGCTTCTGACTGCTCCTGGTATTCCATCATTGTCTGTTTGATCCATTCGCAGAGGTCGGTGGATGCAAAGAGTTGACCGATGCCGATGTAGAATCTTGAACGCTCGCCCTCGGTGTTACCACCCAGGAGGTCGGTCGAGCCGCAAGTACCTACATTTATCTCGAAGCGTTGTTTCTCCTTCCAGATGTCAAGTGAGCAGTATATGTCTGCCGTTTGTCCGAAGTAGAACTTGCCAGGTATCTCTGGGTGGCAAATGCCTATTTCGAGGTAGGTATTGCGGAGTGTTCCTACTCCCCAATGAGCACCAAGCCTATGCTTAATCTGCTCATCAAGTGTGCGGATCGTCTCATCTTCCAACTCCTGCCACTTGTTGGTAATAACCTCGACCGCTTGCTGTCGTTCTGCTTTATATGCCTTTCCCTCTTCGGTTGCATAGTAGGCTTCTGTGCGCTCTTTGATCTGAGTGTCGAGCTTGGCTTTCTCCAACGACTCTTTCAGACCTTTAAGCTGCTCCTCCAATTCGTACACCTTGTTGGTTTTTACCTCCAATTGGTACATATGGCTATTGTAGTAGTCTTCGGGCATCACAGCCTCCTGTCCTTTGAGTGTTCGGAGTTCGTAGCGAACTTCGGCAATCTCCATTACAAGCTTCTCTTTGCGTGTCATAATCTATTCAGTATTAAGTGTTTAACTTCGTTTTATCGTAGTGCAAACATAACATCACATTTTGGAACACGCAAGTTAATTCGCAAGAATCTGCAACGCATTAAGCACTTTATTTTCAATGTGTTAGAATAGTCGCTGTGTGTTGTCGTAGTCGTCCATCTTTTGCTCGATTTGTGGGAATGTACGACCATAGACAAAACCCTCGGAACTCTTGTTCTCCACCTTCGATAGTATCTGCAATTCGTGCCATAGGTGCGGGTGTTTTTTGCGTAGGTCGCAGAATACGGGAATGCGGCAGTTCGGGCAAAACCAGCACCCTCCACGATGGGCGGTCTGGTATAATGGGGAGAGCAGTCCGTACTCCTCACACTTGCGCCAGGCATCGGCTTCGGTGTAACCATACTTCTCCAGCAGGCTGACCTTGCGGATATATCCCTTATCCTTCATCCTGGCGAGACGCCTGGGCTCGTCTATTGCGATGCCTACATACTGCACTACACCTCTTTCACGATACTGCTTATAGTAGCGGTGGATGGGTTGAAGTTTTAGGTCGCGGTTAGCGTTGCACTTGCCACCCATCAGCCACCCTCGCTTCATTCCTTTGTGCGTTCCACTCTGTATTATCGTGTGAAAGAGTGTTACATAATCTTTCTCCGAACGAACGACATCGACCTTTACGCCCAGCTCTGCAAGGCGCGGTATGGCTACCGAGTAGACCCACTCGATGTGTTCGGGTATCTCACCGCTGATGTTACGGGAGTGGTCAAACATCACTTCGGAGAATACCGCAGCATCGAGAGGCTCGCCATGTTCGAGTGCGAGGAGTATGGTGGCGATGCTATCCTTGCCGAAGGAGCACGAGGCAATATAAACGGGATCATCGTATACCTTTGCCATTTAGTAGTTCGTTACAATCCACTCCTCCTGGCGTCTGCGTGAGGTCTTGGATGCGGTGATTGTGCGCTCGATGCGGTGGATTGTCCAGCCGCAACGCTCGACATACTCCTCGATCTTCTTGTGCGGGAACATCGTCAGCATAAACTTACCCTTGACCTGCGACAGCGTTTCGAGCAGCTTGGAGAAATCCTCCTCGTTGAATGCTCCGTTGTAGTGTCCGCAGTCCGTTCCGACATAGGGCGGATCAACGAAGTGGAACGCCTCCTCGCAGTCGTAGCGTTTGATAAGGTTAGTGCCATCCTCACACTCGATGGTCACATAGTCGAGCCTGCCGCAGAGTTCCTCGGTAAAGGCATCCTTGGCGTTGCGGAGCTTCTGCGTCGTCGTTCCCGTACGGTCGTAGCCGAAAGTGCCGTCAAGCATCGATGCGAAGCCGAGCTTCGAGCACACCCACACTGCCCAGGCACGCTCTACGGGAGTGAAGAATTGCGGATGCTGGTTGATGTGCTTGGCGTGGGCGTGTATCTCGCGGCTGTGGAGCGTGGCATCGATAAGCTCTTTGAGCGCGGGATACTTGCGCTGTGCCACCTGGTAGAAGTTGACAAGCTCGGTGTTGATGTCGTTGATGACCTCGCACTTTGCAGGCTCTTTGGCAAAGAGCACTGCGCAACCACCGCAGAATGCCTCGGTGTAGAGTGCGTGTTCGGGGATCAGCGGGAGGATGTGTTTTAGGAGGGTTTGCTTACCTCCGTAGTAGGATATCGGTGTTTTCATTGGTTACTTAAATTTTAGGATTGCGATTATGAGTAGCAACAGAGCCAGGCAGCCTGCGCACCACTTAAGCCACGATGAGCCGCTGGTGTTCGGGGACTCTTCGAGCGAGGACTGCTCATCGCACCTGGCGGCAGTGTTTATGCGGCTGTGCGAGAGTGAGTCGGTATTGGATTTACTCTCTGTCCCATTCATAAGCTCTGTCTTTGTGATGCGCTTGACCGCACCACGCTGGGGCGTTGTCCTTCGGGGTGCGACCGCTTCGGGACTCTTCCCAGGCTTGGCAATCGGCTCTTCGGGCATAGGTTGCGGTGGATAGAACTCCACCTCGGTCTGCGTGAGCGTTGTGATGCTACGCTCCAATTCCGAGCGTATAAGCCTGGTAAGTGTTGAGTCCGCAATAATCAGCTCGGAGTGCTTCTCGGTGTGAGCCTCTTTCAGCGGTGCGCAACCCAGCGTGGCTGTGGCAAGTGTTAGCGTTATTACTTTTCGATACATTGCATTATTTCGTTTACGCGCTCTCTGCGCTCTTCGATTGTGAGTTCTGGTGGTGTTATGTCAGCCTTATCCCAGGGCAGCGGGTACATCTCGTGCATAGGCTTGCGGTCTTTCTTGTCGAGCTGAATGGATGTCAGCACCCACGCCTCCCAGCGTGTTCGCTCCCAGGCTTGCTGCTGCAGCTCCACCTGGCGGCTCGACCAGCCGACCCAGGCATAGTAGAACTCAGCAGCGGTCATCTGCTCGAACTCCGAAGGGCGCATTCCCATCTGCCCAACGGCAATGGAGTACCATAACTCGTAGGTTACTTTTGTCTCCTCCTGGTCGTTGGGCGTTTCGAGTTTTTTGGGAGCTTGCCGAGCCTCTCTGCCAGCGGTGTGATGCTCTCCACGAACATCTCGCTTACGATGAGTATCAACTCTGGCTCCTCCTCGAAGATGTCCCACACATCGTTCTCGGTAAAGCGGTGGTCGCTGCCAGCACGCTCCGCGCCATCGTTCAGACCCATCACAGCCAACTCGACAATCGCATCGAACGAAGCCAGGGCATTCTTGGCTGTGAGGATGTCCGAGAACTCCTCGTTCCGCATTATGGCAAAGCGGTTGAGCGTGCGTAGTCCGAAGTGTATCGGGTAGGCTTTACCCTTGATAGTAATCTCTGCCATAGGCGTTAGGTTGTTGCGGGCGTGAGGTCGCCACTACCCGAAAGTGAGAAGTTGTAGGTTGAGTTATCGCCCGCAGGCGTTGAGAGCGAGAACGAGGTGATGTATCCCTCGCCAGAGTAGGTCTTCTTGAGTCCCGATACGGGCGACTTCAAGACCACCTTGACGAGCTTCTTCTGAAGCACCAGCGCGAGGACATCCTCTGAGGAGTGCGAGGAGGCGATTGTGGGGTCGATGACCACCAAACCATCGCCATCTACCGACCACGAGATGTCGCCAGGGAACTTCTCCTTGCCGTTGGTATCCTTGGTGCGGATATCCTTGAGTTCGAGGTCTACTTTGAGGTTGTGCGTGGTGGCATGGAGCGTGGGTTTGTCGTCCAGAAGGATAATGATATCCTCGCCTTGCACAATTTTTCTGTTATCTGTTTCAGCCATGTTACAATAATTTTGGTGTAAAATTTGTTATTCTAAACAAAAGTGTTTATTTTTGCATCGTATGAATAGTCGAATTGAAATACTCAAAGGGTTACATCCTGGTCTCTATGTCCAGCGAGAGTTAAACAACCGCAAGTTGAAGAGTGGAAGCTTTGCTGAATCTATTGGCGAGCATCCACAGACGCTTAGTGCCATTATTCGTGGTCGTAGGTCGATGAATACACCTCTCTCCCTCCGCATTGAGCAAGCTCTGGGTCTTGATGAAGGTTTCTTGATGACCTTGCAAGTCTATTATGATATAGCACAAGAGAAGCGCAAACTTTCACAAGCGAATCATCCCGACCTTTCAAAGTACACGCACACGCTATTCTGGGATACTAAATTTGAGAATATCGATTGGAATGAGCATCGCAGCTATGTCATTAATCGAGTATTCGAGCGTGGAAGCGAGGAAGAGATATTGGAGACTATACGCTTCTATGGAAGAGATGTAATAGTTAACTCTATACGCATATCTCCGACTTCGCCTTTCGAGCACATAATTAGAAAGAACCTAAAAGAGTATTTACAATATGAAAGCTAAGAGATTACATTATCAAACAGTAAAGCCTATTCTAAAGTCCACATTAGAGCGACTGATGCAGATTGAGGAGTTTGCACCTTTTAGACTTGTGGGTGGCACTTCGCTTTCATTGCGTTATGGGCATCGTATGTCAGAAGATATTGATCTCTTTACCGATGCAGAGTATCGATCAATAGACTTTCACAAGTTGCAGGATATCTTGCGACAAGAGTTCCCATTCTGCAAAGGAGAGTGTGGCGACCTTGTAGGTTTTGGTACATCATACCTCGTTGGTAATAGTAAGGAGGAGTCCGTTAAACTCGACCTATTCTATACAGATCCTTTTACTTGTCCTATTGAAATGCACGACTCTATCCGTATGGCGTCAGTAGATGATATTGTCGCTATGAAAATGGAGGTCATTACCAATGGCGGACGCAAAAAGGATTTCTGGGATTTGCACATGCTCCACAACTCATACTCTCTCGAAGATATGCTATCTCTTTACGAAGCCCGTTATCCTTACGGTGCATCGCGTGAGGAGTGCCTTAAAGGTTTGACAAACTTTGATGTTGC
>JAZRJJ010000054.1:0-12925 GCA_045645705.1 Alistipes sp.
GCGTCCCGTTATCCTTATCAACTATCCCAAGGAGATTAAGGCCTTCTATATGAAGCAGAACGAGGACGGCAAGACCGTTCGCGCTATGGACGTATTGTTCCCCCAGATTGGCGAAATTATCGGTGGTTCGGAGCGTGAGGCCGACTTTGGCAAGCTTTGTGCAAGAGTAGACGAGTTGGGCATGAGCCGCAAGGAGCTTTGGTGGTACCTCGACACACGTCGTTGGGGTTCAGCGCCTCACTCAGGTTTCGGCTTGGGCTTCGAGCGTCTGCTTCTCTTCGTGACAGGCATGGGCAACATTCGCGATGTTATCCCATTCCCACGTACACCAAAGAACGCAGAGTTCTAAAGCATTATGCCTGATAAAACGGCCGGCCCAAGGCCGACCGTTTTTTAATTAGGATATATTATAAACGACATGGCAAACAGACTTCAACAGACCATACAGCTGCAGACGAAGATTTCGCCCCAGCAGATACAGATGATTAAGCTACTCGAGCTCCCCGCGATGCAACTCGAGGAGCGCATCAAGCGTGAAATCGAGGAGAACATCGTCCTCGAGGAGGATGTTGAGTCACATGCCGAAAATGACGACGCCCCCGAGAAGATATCGGTTGAGGAGTACCTCGGCAAGGAGGATGAGACCCCCGCATACAAGGCACGCGTGAATAACTTCTCGAAGGACGACAAGCAGCGCCCCGTATATATCACTGAGTCGCACTCGCTCGGCGAGACCCTCATGGAGCAACTACGCTTCCGCTCTCTCGGCGAGGAGGAGCTCATCGTAGCGGCATATATCGTTGGCAGCCTCGATGATGATGGCTACCTGCGCCGCGACCTCATCTCGCTATCGGACGACTTGGCCTTTACGCGCAGCATGGATGTCTCGGTCGAGGAGATAGAGCGCATACTCCATATCGTTCAGGAGCTCGAGCCCGCAGGCATCGGTGCCCGCACCCTGCAGGAGTGCCTGCTTCTGCAGATGCGCCGCCAGATGCTCGACACAAGCACCAAGCACTTGGCATTCAAGATTGTGAGCCACCACTTCGAGGCCTTCGCCAAGAAGCACTACGAGAAGCTCATAGCACGCCTTGGCTGCTCGGAGGAGGACTTCCGCGAGGCTATAGAGCATATCCGCACGCTCTCGCCCAAGCCTGGCAACCTCCATGTTGAGGGCGGCATCGACACCACGCCATATATCACTCCCGACTTCGTGCTCGACACTACGGATGGCGAGCTGCGCCTCGCGATGAACTCGTCGAATATTCCCGAGGTGCGTATCTCGCGCCGCTACCGCGACATGATGCGCGACATGGTGGCACCCGACGGCACAATCAAGGCTGAGGATAAGGAGGCTGTGCAGTTCGTGAAGTCGAAGATAGACTCGGCAAAGTGGTTTATCTCGGCCATCAAGCAACGCCACGACACCCTTATGCGCACCATGCAGACCATCCTCGACTTCCAGCGCGAATACTTCCAGGAGGGCGACAAGAGCAAACTTAAGCCGATGATTCTGAAGGATATCGCCGACCGCACGGAGCTCGATGTATCGACCATCTCGCGTGTGGTGAATAGCAAGTACATACAGACTCCATTTGGCATCATACTATTGAAGTCGCTCTTCTCGGAGGGCATGCAGACGACCTCTGGCGAGGAGGTCTCGAGCCACGAGATTAAGACCATACTGCAGGAGTGCATCGACAACGAGGATAAGCGCCACCCGCTCACGGACGAGAACCTTATGGACATCCTCAACGACAAGGGCTACCGCATAGCGCGCCGCACGGTGGCAAAGTACCGCGAGATGCTCGACATCCCCGTTGCCCGCATGCGCAAGCAGATTTAGGCTATCATACACAAAAACAGAATAGGGACAACCCAAAGGTTGTCCCTATTACTATTTTACAAAACCCATTAGAAGCGGAAGCCGAGGGTCACAACGGCGATGTGGCGTGACACCTTATCCTCAAATACGGGGCTGCCGAAGTCGTAATCTGCACTTATAGGGTCAGTATAGTAGAAGGTCTGGTGTGCGGTGTACTTCGTAGTGCCATACTGGTAGGCGAGGTCGAGGTACATAGAACGGCTGAACTTGAGACCCAGACCCGCAGTGACATACTCCTGACGCGTGGGGATGGTGTGGCCCGCGATGATATTCTCATAGCCCTTGCGGAGGGTGTTACCACTATATATATAGCCCGCACGCACCGCCAGGAATGGCAGCAAATATGCCTCAATACCTGCACGCACGGTGTTACTTGCCTTAAACACCATCTTTGTGATGTCGCTATAGTCGAGACCATAGATAGGCGAATCCTTCAACTTAACACCCTGATACCAGCTGCGCTCGTAGTCTGCCGAGAGTATCACCCTGCGGCCAAGCGTAAAGGCTGTACCGAGCAAGAGGCGCGAGGGTGAGGTGTAGCACCACGAGTTCTCGCCAACATCCTGCCATGTGGGTGAGCCCACATTGAAGTAGGCGTAGCCATTGCTCAAGGTATAGTTATCGGGGTTCGTACCCGCGCTATATGTCGCCGACCACATATCGGCGCTATACTGCATCGATGTATCCATAAATGTTGGGGTGTGGTATGCAATACCCACTCTCCACCACTTCACGGGGCGCAGTGTGACACCAATCTTGAAGTTGATGCCCGTACCCGAGAGGCGTGTGCGCTGCTCATAGTTCATATACTCCAACTGGTAGGGCATCTCCTCGCCCGAGGGGTAGTAATTATTGGGATAGATGTAGTTCTCGCCATAGAATACGCTACGCTTGTAGTTGAGGCTCTGTATGCCGAGCGTAGCACCCACATAGACGATATCTGCGAAGTTCATGCCCAAGGTGAAGTCGTACTCGCCCAACGAGCCACGCACCTCAGTCGCAGAGTACTGGTCAATCTCGGCATACTCCGCAATGCGGTCGATATACCAGCCCTGGTCATCCTTATTCGTAAGGCCATTCTTGTATGCCAGGGTAGCACCCCAGAAGTAGGGGTCGTTGCCAAATGACATTGTGCCATCCGCGTTTGTCTGCAGGCCATCGACATTCGACAGCGTGCAGAGGAAGTTTGCCATAGAGTTTACTGCGGAGTTGGCAATCGAGGCGCTCATGGTGTTGTAGTTGAAGTCGGCGATGCGGTTATAGACAACACCCAGGTTGAGGTTTGTCAGCGCTCCCGTGCCACGATATACCGAAAAGACGCCACCGATGCTCGACATGCCGAAACGCTCGGAGTGGTCCTTAAACTCCTGCTGGCGCTTGGGAACATCGACATAGAACCTGTCGCTATTTGCGGTTTTCGATTTCGAGAACTGCATCATGGGAGAGAAGCTGAAGTCGCTCTCGACATACATACCTATGCCCGCGGGGTTGAGCGATGCCGATGTGAGGTCTGCACCGAGTGCGGTAAAGGCGTTACCCATACCCATGCTTCGTGCCGTACCGTAATTGTGCGACGTGAAGGATAGGTTCTGCAGGTCGCTCCAAGTAATTATGTCGTTGTTGAATGTTGTACCTCCAAAGTCCTGTGCCGAGAGGCGGGGTGCAGCAAAGAGTGACACTGCAACCACCATAGTGAGTATGTAAAGACGTCTCATAATCAAACCAATAAAGCGTTTTTAGGAGTATTACGACAAGGAGTATGCCACACTGCTAAGACATACTCCCTGAAGGATGTTATCTGCGGCTGCTGCCACTCGACGAGCCACTGCGGAACGAGCCTGACGAGCTCGAAGAACTTGAGCGACTGCTCGATGATGAACCCGAGTAGCTTGAGCTACTACGGCTCGATGATGAGCTTGAGCTGCTGCGGTAGTTCGACGTTGATGAAGAACTGCTGCGACTTGTCGAAGAGCTTGAGCCACTGCGATAGCTCGAACTTGATGAGCCTGTGCGGCTACCCGATGAGTTACTGCGGTAGCTTGAGCTTGACGAAGTGCCTCGGTTTGTTGAGGTTACCGTGCCACCGCTGGTCTGCGTGCCGCGTGTTGAGCTCGATGAGCTACCCTGACGGAAGTTGCTGCTGCCCGATGAGCTACCATTAGTCTTATTGCTCTGGATGTTGCTCGAAGAGCTTGAGTTTGTTCCGTTGTTGCGCGTAGAGCTTCCACTATTTATAGTACCCTGACGGAAGTTGCTGTTCGTGTTCTTGTTGCTGCTACCAACGCCACTATTCAAGTTCGACGAAGTTCCGCCCTCGATGCGTGTGTCCGAAACCACATAACCATTATTTCGGTTGGTAGTCGTTGTGTTGGTGTTCACGCTTGTGCCGTTGAAGCCGATAGATGTCGAGCCACCATTGTTGGGGCGCACATTCACGCGGTTGTCCGACGAGCCATAGTTGCGGTTGCTTGTGGGCGAGGTGTAGCGGTTGCCTGTGCTCACACGGTTGCCATTCAAGTTACCTGGGCCAGATGATGCACCCGAGCCTGTTATGCCACCGGGACGATACTCCGGACGATTGTCAGGCTTGTGGCCGTTGCCGTGACCTGGGCGGTGCGCAGGTGGCGGAGGTGTTGGATGATAACCTGGATAGTGGTGGTGATGATGGTGATGGTGGTGGTAATAGTAGTATGGATCATAGTATCCACTCCAGTACCAGTCGTGATAGTAGTGGTTGTAGCAGATGTTCCAGTTCCAGTCGTACCACGAGTAGCGGGGATAGCCCCACATAGAGTAGTAGAATGGGTCTACATGGTAGCTCCAGCCATAGTTCCATGGAGAGGCATATAGGCCAAATGTTACGTTTGTAGCACCCCACGAGCCGAACATCGAGGTGATGTACTTGGGCTCTACCCATACCTGATTGCCCGATACCATCACGTTGTAGTACGATGGGTCGTACGCCGTAACGTAGTATATCGAGCTGCTGTTGAGCATATCGTAGTAGCTCGAGGGCATATTGTATGTTGGCGACTGGAAGCCGTAGAGACGACGTGCATAGGCGCTCTGATAGTCATCAGCCACGACATTGAGATAGTTTGGCTGGTTGTTTATCGTAGCGTAGTACTCCGCCTCTGCCTGCGCGGCATTAGCCTCGGCGATGCGTGCCTCCCACTGTGCCTGGCGTGCCTCAGCCTCAAGGCGCTCCGCCTCGGCCTCCGCACGAAGCTGCACTGCAACCTCTGCACGATTATTTGTCCTATAGAGATCGCTTGTTCCGTATGCCGCCGAGTTGAACATCGCCGTGCATCCCGAGAGTGCGAGTGCCATCGCAACAATCGGCAATATTATAAGTGACCTTTTCATGACTCTATATTTTAGTTGTTACTTCAATGTTTTTAGCTCACAAACACAACGCGGGTGAGCCTATCTTTATTACAAAGGTAATAAATTTTATTTATGGCAAGTGCAAAAATCCCGCAAAGCGCCACAAATCGCGGGGTGAATCTACCAAAACGAGGGGCGAAACGACCTTCCACTAATGGGCATCGAGCCAGTTTGACGCGCTATTTACCTCGGCAATAAGGGGTATGCTCAACTTAGCTACGCTCTCCATCGCCTCCTTCACTATGCGCTTCACGCTCTCAAGCTCCTCGTTAAGCGTGTCGATTACAACCTCATCGTGCACCTGCATAATCATCTTCGAGCGTATGCCCTCGGCCTCGAAGCGGCGGTATATCTCCACCATGGCGAGCTTCATGATGTCGGCCGCCGAACCCTGAATGGGGGCATTTATGGCGTTGCGCTCGGCAAGACCGCGCACCGTGCGGTTCGAAGATGTGATGTCGTGGAGCGTACGTCGGCGACCAAACATCGTCTCAACATATCCCTCCGTTGTAGCCTTTGCCACAGCATCATCCATATAGCGCTTAACACCTGGATATGTGTCGAAGTAGTTGGTTATAAGCGCCTTTGCATCGCGATTTGAGATGTCGAGGCGCTGCGCAAGGCCGAATGCCGAGATGCCGTAGATGATGCCGAAGTTTGCGGTCTTGGCGCTACGACGCTCATCGCTCGATACCTCCGCAACGCCCTTGTTGTAGAGGCGTGCAGCAGTCGCAGCGTGGATATCCTCACCCTGCTTGAAGGCCTCGATAAGTGCCTCATCGCCACTCAAGTGCGCCATCAATCGCAACTCAATCTGCGAGTAGTCGGCAGCAACCAGCGTATGCTCGGTGTCCGAAGCCACGAAGGCGGCACGAATGGGCTTGCCCAAGGCATCGCGCACAGGAATATTCTGCAAATTGGGATTTGTCGAAGACAAGCGACCCGTTGCCGTAACTGCCTGATTATATGATGTATGTATCTTTCCCGTCTCTATGTTTACCAACTCGGGCAACGCCTCGACATATGTCGAAAGCAACTTCTTCACGCCACGATACTCCAAGATTTTGCTCACGATGGGGAAGTCGTGCGCAAAGCCCTGCAGGTACTCCTCCTCGGTTGAGAACTGCTTGGTCTTGGTCATCTTGGGCTTGTCGGTGATGCGCAACTTCGCGAAAAGCACCTCGCCGAGCTGACGCGATGAGTTGATGTTGAGCGCAGGCTCCTCGGCCATCTCACGCACCTCACTCTCAAGGCGTTGCAACATCTCGCGCAACTCCACGGCATAGCGTGCCAAGGCCTCGCAATCTACCATCACACCCGCCATCTCCATAGCGGCGAGCACATCTATCATCGGCGCCTCGATGTTGTGATACAGGTCGAGCATGCCCATCTTCTCCACCTCGGGGTAGAGGACATGCTTAAGGCGCAAAGTGACATCGGCATCCTCTGCTGCATACTCCGCAACTCGCTCTACGCCAACCATATCCATCGTCAACTGCTTCGCACCCTTACCGATAAGGGTCTCAATCGCAATAGGCGAATAGTTAAGGTAGCGCTCCGCCAGGAAGTCCATGTTGTGGCGCGACTCGGAGTCGAGCAAATAGTGCATAAGCATGGTGTCCAACTTCTGGCCACGCACCGCGATACCCAACTTCGCAAGCACCATAAGGTCATACTTAATGTTCTGACCAATCTTCGCAATCGCCTCATTCTCAAACAAGGATTTCAAGATAGCGATATACTCCTCGCGATTTGCTGGGGTGAAGGGCAGGTACCATGCCTTGAATGGCTCGGCGGCAAACGACATGCCCACGATGCGGCAAGTGTTGGGGTCTATGCCCGTAGTCTCGGTGTCGAAGCAGAACTCCGCAAATTTGGAGAGATATGCCACCAACTCCTGCAACTCACTGGCATTGTGTATGATGCGGTAGTCATGCTCGGTTGTTGCAAGCGTAGCAAAGCCCTCAATCTCCGCTACCTCCTCAACCACCGCAACGGGCTCTACAGGTGCTGACGCGGGGGCTTCAAACATCGCAAAGAGGTCACCCTGACCCTCCAATGCTGCACGACGCTTGGCCTCGGACTTGGCACGCGCCACCTCCTGAAGCTGCGTCTGCGCCTCCTGCTTCGGAGCATCTGTCACAGCCTCCGCGGGTGCTACATTCTCCAAGTCGCGGAGGAACGATGTGAAGTTCAGCTCGGCATACAACGCCTTTAGCTCCGTGTAGTTGGGACAACATATCGTGAGTGCTGCCTCGTCAAACTCTATCGGGGCATCCAAGCGTATTGTTGTCAACTCCTTGGCAAGCAGGAGCTTATCGCCCCACTCGGCAATATTTTTACCCGTCTTGCCACCAATCTTATCGGCATTTGCAAGGATATTCTCCGCCGTACCCCACTCCCTCACGAGCTTCGCGGCACCCTTCTCGCCGATGCCTGGCACACCTGGGATGTTATCCGAAGCATCACCCCATAGTGCCAATACATCGCGCACAAGAACAGGGTCACTAAAGCCATACTTCGCCTCAATGGCGGCGCGGTCGGTCTTTATAATATCATCGCCCTTCTGGTTGTAAATCACGCACTTATCATCGACAAGCTGACCATAATCCTTATCGGGGGTCACCATGTAGACATCGTATCCCGCCTCTGCGCCACGCTTGGCGAGTGTGCCGATGACATCATCCGCCTCGAAGCCCTGCACCTCGAGGATGGGTATGCACATAGCCTCCAGCAAACGCTTGACGTAGGGCACCGAGAGCTTGATATCCTCGGGCGTGGGTGGGCGATTTGCCTTGTACTCGGGGAACATCTCGCGGCGGAAGCTACCCCCAGGAGGGTCGAAAGCCACGCCTATAAGGTCGGGCTTCTCGCGCTTGAGAAGGTCGCGCAAGAACTTCGTGAAGCCGAAGACCACCGAGGTGTTCATGCCGTCACGACTACGCATGGGGCGTCCCATAAAGGCGTAGTAGTACTTGTATATCAGCGCATAGGCATCTATCAGGAATAGGCGTCTACTCATCTTTGTGCGTGTATTTTTGCGGTTTAGAAGTTATCCGAGGCAAACCACTCGGCATAGGATGTGGCAGTCTCGTGCAGGCGCAACGAGTATAGCTCAACCTCCTCGGGCAGCGCACCCAAGAGGCGCTCCGCAAAGTCGGCAAGCATATTCTCGCACGTAGGCTGGTAGTCGGTGAGCACCACACGCGAGAAGCTGTAGCCGAGGTTCTGGCACACCTCCTCCGCCATGGGCGTGTTGCGCATCATGAAGGCGTGGTCGAGGCGATTTACAATCTGCTCGTTTACGATGCGCTTCAAGAGTCCGAAGTCCATCACCATGCCCATCTTTGGCGACTCGGGGTCGCTCTGTGGCTCGCCCTTGATTGTCACAAAGAGACGATATGAGTGGCCATGAATCTCGCGACAGAGACCATCGTAGCCCTCCAACATATGCGCCGCCTCGAAGGTAAACTCTTTGGTTAGTCTAATTACCGACATTGTATTATGGTTTTGTTGTTATAACTCACTTGAATCTTATCCCACAAAAATAATATATATTTTTGAATGGAGCAAAATAGCGGGTGAATTTATAGCAATTAGGAGCGTTAGCGGTAGGCCTATTTCGTGTCAGAGTGGTGCAGATGTGGCGCTGACATGAAAAAGCCCCGGATGGGTAGTACTTATCGTACGTCCCATTCGGGGCTTTGATTGAAGCGCCGCAGATGCGCCGCTATCACACGAAATTACTTGAGGACGCCAAGCTTCTTACCAACCTTAACAAAAGCCTCAACGCAACGGTCAAGCTGCTCTGTTGTGTGACCTGCAGAAACCTGAACACGGATACGTGCCTGGCCCTTTGGTACTACGGGGTAGTAGAAACCTGTTACGAATACACCCTCCTGCTGGAGCTCAGCTGCGAAGTCCTGTGAGAGCTTTGCATCGTAGAGCATAACAGCGCAGATTGCAGATACTGTAGGCTTGATGTCGAAGCCAGCAGCAACCATCTTGGTGCGGAAGTGCTCAACGTTTGCAACGAGCTTATCGTGAAGTGCGTCGCTCTCCTCGAGCATCTTGAACATCTCGATAGAAGCACCTACTACTGCGGGTGGGAGTGAGTTAGAGAAGAGGTAAGGACGTGAACGCTGACGGAGCATGTCGATGATCTCCTTGCGGCCTGTTGTGAAGCCACCTACAGCACCACCAAATGCCTTACCGAGAGTACCTGTGAGGATGTCTACCTTACCACGGAGGTCGTAGAGCTCAGTGATACCGCGACCTGTCTTGCCGAGTACACCTGCAGAGTGGCACTCGTCAACCATTACGAGAGCGTCATACTTCTCTGCGAGCTCGCAAATCTTGTCGAGTGGAGCAGCGTTACCATCCATAGAGAATACACCATCAGTCACGATGATGCGGAAGCGCTGTGCCTGAGCCTGCTTCAAGCACTCCTCGAGCTCAGCCATATCTGCGTTAGCATAGCGATAGCGCTGTGCCTTACAGAGGCGTACACCGTCGATGATAGATGCGTGGTTGAGGGCATCAGAGATGATAGCATCCTCAGCTGTGAACAAAGGCTCGAAAACGCCACCGTTAGCGTCGAAGCAAGCAGCGTAGAGGATAGTATCCTCAGTTCCGAAGTAGTCAGCAATAGCCTTCTCCAACTGCTTGTGAATATCCTGGCAGCCGCAGATGAAACGTACTGATGACATACCGAAGCCACGCTCATCAAGAGCCTTCTTTGCAGCATCTACGAGACGCTGGTTGTCAGAGAGACCGAGATAGTTGTTAGCGCAGAAGTTCAAAACGGGGCGGTTAGCTACATCGATCTCGGCACGCTGTGGAGACTCGATGATACGCTCAGTCTTGTACAAACCGGCAGCCTTAATCTCTGCCAACTCATTCTGCAAATGCTGCTGAAATTTTCCGTACATGGTCGTAAAGTTTTAGTTATTGTGTTAAAAGATTATCTTCTGAAGTAAGCACATGGCTACAATCAACTACAAAGATACAAAACAATTCTTAAGTTTTGTAATAAAACGGGAGTTTTTTAGGGGTCGGGAGTGTAAAAAAGGGGAGCGAGGGGTTAATGACGTGGCGAACAGATGGAAAAGTTGTTGAGGGGGAATGCTTTACCATACACCATATTTGGTGTTAGAAGGGCACCGAGTGCAACGCTCGGCAAAATGCCACCATGGGTAGTACGACCTAATTTCTTGTCAGAGTGGTGCAGATGTGTCGCTGACATGAAAAATCCACCGATGGGTAGTACTTGAGGTACGTCCCATTGGTGGATTTGATTGAAGCGGCGCAGATGCGCCACTATCACAAGAAATTGAATTTGGGATTAGAAGGCTGCAGATACAACGCTCGGCAAAAATGCCACCGATGGGTAGTACTTGACGTACGTCCCATTGGTGGCAATTTTTGTTAGCGGCAGTAGATGTCTGCCTTATAATTCCAAATTACTCTTCGTCGGTGTCAGTGTATGCCTTCAAGAGCTTATCCTGTACGTCGGCAGGAACCTGCTCGTATGATGCAAACTGCATTGTGTATGTAGCAGCACCTGAAGTGAGTGATGACAATGATGTTGAGTAGCGGTAGAGCTCTGCAAGAGGCACGCGTGCATTGAGGCGGTCGAAGCCCTTATCTGACTCCATACCCATAATCATAGCACGGCGGTTCTGAAGGTCGCTCATTACGGCACCCATGTACTCGCTTGGAGTGAGGACCTCGACGCTGTAGATAGGCTCCATAATCTTTGGACCTGCATTACGGAATGCATCCTTGAATGCGTTACGGCCAGCAAGCTTAAATGAGAGCTCGTTTGAATCTACTGGGTGCATCTTACCGTAGTAAACAACTACGCGGATGTCGCGTGCGTAAGAACCTGTCAATGGACCCTCATCCATCTTCTCCATGATACCCTTCAAGATAGCGGGCATGAAGCGTGTGTCGATTGCACCACCCACAACTGAGTTGTAGAACTGCAACTTACCACCCCATGGGAGGTCGTACTCCTCCTTACCCTTGAGGCTGACAGCGATCTCCTGACCGTTAACCTTGTACTTGGTAGGCTCGGGCATACCCTCGTAGTAAGGCTCGATAACCATGTGAACCTCACCGAACTGGCCTGAACCACCAGACTGCTTCTTGTGGCGGTAGTCTGCCTGTGCAACCTTGGTGATAGTCTCGCGATATGGAATCTTGGGAGCGAAGTACTCAACCTCCATCTTGTTCTCTGCCGAGAGACGCTGCTTGAGGATGTTCAAGTGGTGCTCACCCTGACCCTGGATGATGGTCTGCTTAAGCTCCTTTGAGTACTCTACAAGGATTGTAGGATCCTCGAACTTAGCGTCGTTCAAAAGCTTGCCGAGCTTCTCCTCGTCGTTCTGCTCCTTAGCCTTAACTGCTGCGCGGTAGCGAGGCTCGGGGAATACGATAGGCTCAACAGCGATGGGAGCTGCGGGAGCTGCCAAAGTGTCGTTTGTGCGTGTGCCCTTAAGCTTAACGGTGCAACCGATGTCACCTGCTGAAAGCTCGGTAACCTTGATGCGATTCTTACCAGCAACTGCGAAGAGCTGTGAGAGCTTCTCCTTGTTGCCTGTGCGAGAGTTCACAAGCTCCATACCCTCAGTCACCTTACCACGAACTACGCGGAAGTAAGTGATCTCACCGATATGCTGCTCGAGCTGGCTCTTGAATACGAATACTACAGCTGGCTCGTCGTCGTTAGCCAAGATCTCCTCACCCTCAGTTGAAAGGAATGCGGGAGCCTTCAATGGGCCAGGACCTACATTGATGATGAACTCCATAAGACGCTTTGTACCGATATCGCGCTTACCTGAAGCACAGAAGATAGGCATGATGTCACGCTTCGATACGCCGAGCTTCAAACCTGCACGGATGTCGTCCTGTGTGAGTGAACCCTTCTCGAAGTAGAGCTCCATGAGTGCGTCATCGTAAACTGCAGCAGCCTCAGCAAGCTCCTGGTTCAAAGCCTGTGCGCGCTCCATCTCGCTCTCGGGAATGTCATACTCCTCACGCTTACCGTTCTCGTCTACGAACTTGTAGAGCTTCATCATCAAAACGTCGATGAATGAGTCGAAGCCAGCGCCCTGATTTACGGGATACTGAACGATAACGGGCTTAACAGAAGAGTTAGCGCGGATGCCCTCGAGAGTAGCCTCATAGTTAGCCTTGTCGCCGTCGAGCTGGTTAATAACGCCGATAAGTGGCTTGTTAAGGATGCGAGCATAGCGTGACTGAAGCTCTGAGCCTACCTCCCAACCATTCTGTGCGTTGAGCACCATAACGCCCACGTCACCAACCTTAAATGCTGAGAAGAGTGAACCACAGAAGTCGTCTGAACCGGGGCAGTCGATGATGTTGAGCTTGCGGTTCATGAACTCTGTGAAGAGGGTTGTAGAATAGATCGAGCGCTTGTACTCGTGCTCGATATCTGTATTATCCGAGATAGTGTTGTTATTCTCGATGCTACCCCTGCGGTCAATTACCTTACCCTCGAAAGCCATTGCCTCTGCAAGGGTAGTTTTACCGGCGCCAGGCGCACCAATAAGAACGATGTTCTTAATCTCTTTTGCTGAATAATTTTTCATAGTATTAGGTTTTTTTTAGGTTTTTTAGGTTTTTTGG
>JAZRJJ010000055.1:0-16237 GCA_045645705.1 Alistipes sp.
AGCGCCATAACGCACCGTCGTAAAAGAGATATTGGATGCCTCGGCTAAGGCATCCAACACTCTGAAACCTATGTTGTGGCGGGTTGCGGCGTACTCCATTCCGATGTTGCCCAGCCCGACAACAAGATACTTCATAACGTAAGGTTATTACTCGTGGTTCGATTACTTCGCAGCGCGTGAAGGACGTGTTACGCGAACGGCGCAAACTGCAGTAGTTGCGGGAGTAACGAATGTGAGGTTCTCCTCCTTAAGGTCGCCAACGAAGATAGTCTGACCAACCTTCAAAGGTGTTACGTCAACAACGATCTCATCGGGAATGTACTCAACGAGAGCCTTAACAGTGAGCTTACGAGCTGAAAGCTGGAGCTTACCACCGATCTTAACACCCTCAGCGTTACCTGTGAGGCGTACGGGAACGTTAACTGCAACGGGCTTGCCCTCCTGAACGCGGTAGAAATCTACGTGGAGAATCTGCTCGCGAACTGGGTGGTACTGAACCTCGCGCATAACTGCCTTCTCTACAACGCCGTCGATGTTGAGCTCAACGATGTAAGAGTTAGGAGTGTAGATGAGCTGGCCGAGCTCCTTAGCGTTGATTGTGAATGCCTTCTCCTCGCCACCGCCGTAGATGATGCAAGGTACCTGACCCTCGCGACGAGCTGCCTTAGCGAACTTCTTACCGAACTCCGCACGTGCAGTACCGTTAATCTGAATTGACTTCATAAGTGTTTAATAATTAAATGTTTAACTTCGATACCACTCAGTTGCGATAGTCACTCGCAACCCCATAGATATCTGCTTTGGGACTGCAAAGGTAGTAAAAATTCTCTAATTCACAATTTTTCAGCGCTTTTTATCACTTTTTTCTCGCCCATTTAATGCAGTAAGGGCTACCCAATTAGTCGTTGGATAGCCCTGTTAACATTAGCATTTGCGCCCTACTATCCGCAGTGGAAGAAGCGGTGGACAAGTTCGAGCATGCGTTCGCGGTCGTTGCCTATATCCTCGCGGAGTGTGCGGTCGTCGAATGCGCGCAACGCCTTTAGGATGCCGTCAATCATCGCGGGGCTAAAGACGCCACGAGACTCGAAGATAGCGCGCTGACGCTCGAGGCAGTCTGCCGATGCCGCACAGCTATCGGGCAACTGTGCCAAGTCCTTGAGTTTATCGGCGTTCTCCTTCTTGTGGATATTGACATTGACATATGTCTTCTCGGCAATCTCTAGGGCGTTCTCCAACTCGAAGCCATAGCGGCACGCTACTACGAGGCCTGCGATAAGCTCGTAGACATCTGCCGAGCCATCGGGAGAGCGCATCTCCACGGTCTGCTTCTGCGATGTATCGTAGTCGTGTGGCTTCTCCAAGGGGTTGGCAATCTGACACATATCGCTCTTTGCTGTCCAGCCGAGGGGCACGCGCACCAATACCGAACGGTTGCGGTCGCCCCAGCAGATGTTCGTAGGTGCCTCCTGATGTGGCACAAGTCGGAAGTATGATGTTGGGTTGGTATTGCCGAATGCGGTGATTGAGGGCGCGAGCTCCATCATGCCGGCGATAGCCTTGCGTGCTATTGCCGAGAGTACACCTCCGTCGAGCATCATGTTTTTGCCCTCCTTCATTATGCGCATATGGATGTGGAGGCCCGAGCCCGCCTTACCCGCGGTAATCTTGGGCGCGAAGGTGATATCGAAGCCGTAGCGGTACGCAAGGTTGCGGATTATCCACTTTGCGATGACGAGCTGGTCGGCAGCATCTGCTGCGGCTACGGGCAGGAACTCAATCTCGTTCTGCTCGTATATCATGCCGTCGATGGTGAAGTTACCCACCTCCGAGTGACCATACTTAATCTGACCACCCGCCTGCGCGATGTATGCCATGCACTCGGTGCGGAACTCGTTGAACTTGGCATAGGGTGCCGACTCGTGGTATCCCTTCTGGTCGGTAGCGGGGAAGAGACCCTCGTCGGGAGCAATCACATAGTACTCCAACTCGCCCATAGCCTCGAACTCCATGCCTGTAACCTCATTAAAGGCGCGAAGGGCCTTAAGGAGTGTGTAGCGAGGAGCAGAAGCCAGTGGCTCGCCATCCTTGTTGAAGAATGAGCAGAGCATGGTCAGCGTAGGTATCTCGGCAAAGGGGTCGTGGAATGCTGTTGCGAAGCGTGGCACGACGTAGAGGTCGCTGCTGCCCGCCTCGATAAATGGGAAGAGGCTCGAGCCATCTACACGCTCGCCACATGTCAGTATGGTATCGAGGTATGCCTCGTTGTTAATAACGAAGTTAAGTGTCTTGAGGCGGCCATCACCTGCGGGGTACATGAAGTTGACCATGCGAATACCGTTCTCGGTGATGTAGCTGATGATGTCGGCCTTTGTAAACTCTCTTGCGGGCTTACCCAAAAAGGCAACCACCTTGTTGGGATTTAGTGCTAACTCTCTGTTCATATCATTCGGAGTTTTTAGATGTGTTATAGTCACAAAGTTAGGAAATAAAAATAAAATCGGCAACAGAATTGCCGATTTTTTTGCTCCGAAAAAGTGATACTACAAACGGTGTGCCACCATCCACTTGGCGAGTGCCTCCGCCGCGTGACCATCCTCCTTGAGGCCTACGCGCTCTGTGAAAAACGAACCGAGCTGTGTGGCATATGCCGCGCTATCAAAGTCCTCGATTGTGGCAATAAGTTGCGCCTCGTTCTCCGCAAGCGGGAAGGGCAACTCCCTAATATTGAAGTAGAAGCCACGATCATAGGCGTCAGCATCCGTAGCGTATAGGATACATGGGCGGCTCTGCATCGCGAAGTCGAACATCGAGCTCGAGTAGTCCGTAATGAGCATATCGGCAACCGACAACAGCTCCTGCATATCGTTGTAGCGCGTAGCGTCACACACACCATCAAAGGCCACAAGGTGCGAGGTGTCGACCTTGCCGATGAGGTTGGGGTGCATGCGCACCAGCACCGCCACCCTATCGCCACCAAACATGCGGCTGAGCGCGGGCATCACCTTCGCCCAGTTGATTGTATAGGGCTCAATCGAGTGGTCCACGCGGAAGGTGGGCGCATAGAGCACGATGCGCGAAGTGGGGTCTATGCCGTAGTGATTTGCGACATATTGGCGCAGGTACTTACGGCGCTCGGTGTCGAAGAATATGTCGTTGCGAGGGATACCACGCTCCAGAATCTCGCCATCATACCAGAAGCTCCTGTTTATCAGCTCCGTATGCATGCGGCAACCCGAAATCATAAGGTCGCAAATCTTTGAGTCCTCCTTGGCACGATGCACATAGCTGGGGCTGAGGTGCTTCTCGACATCCGCCTCGATGCGCTTGAGCGCCACGCCACCATGCCACAACATGGCGTACTTCTGTCCTGGGCGCTTATGCCAATAGACACGCCAGGGGTCGGTGCGCACATTCGAGAATACAAACTCGGCAGATGCCATGAGCTTCAGATACTCCCACGAGCGGAAGCGCACAGCCTTGACCTGGGGAGGCAACTCCGAGGTGTTCACACCCTTGCGAAAGACCCAATATATCTCGAATTCGGGGTTATGCTTCAGAAGATACTCTGTGAGGTAGCGCGGGTTGCAGCTATACTGCTGGAAGCTATACGACCAGCACACCACACGGCCAGGCTTGACCTTCGTAGTGAGATTGGCTACCGCCGCGGCAATATTTAGTGGGGTCTTGACAACGCGGTTGAGCACCCAACCGATGACCTTAAATAAGCGTTTCATCCATTCAAAAGTTTAGTTTTGCTAACACAAAGATATGAAATATTCCTATTATTAGGAAAAAAAGTGTAAATTTGCCTAATATTACGCATGGGAATATGGCAACAAACTTAGATAATGAGGCACTCAAAGCGAAGTATAACCCCGATGGTTCGCGCCTGAGACACGACCAGCTGGAGTTGGTAAAGATGCTCCGCGTGGTAACTGATATTTGCGACGCCAACGGCATCCAGTGGTGGCTGAGCTCGGGAACACTGCTCGGCGCAGCACGCCACCAGGGTTTTATTCCATGGGATGACGACCTCGATATTGTGCTCTTGAAAAAGGATTGTAAGCGCCTCGAGCGCATCCTCGAGAAGCTCGACAGCGAGGAGTATGTCTACCACTCTATGCGCACCGATGTGGAGTATGTCAACACCTTTGGCAAGTTCCGCAAGCGCGAGGGTCGCATCTCGAGCAGCAACCGCCGCTATAACTACTACAAGTGGGCGGGCATAGGCTTCGACATCTTCGCCATAGAGAAGACAAGCTACTTCGCAGCACGCGCAGCTTCGGTGATATACAACAATCTTCAGCACCTCACCTCCTACATACGATGGGGCTGGTTGCGCAAACCCTTGATACGCCTAATCCAGTGTTTGTGTCTCGGTATCATAAACCCCATTCTGCACCTCGTGGGACTCATCAACCCCCGCAAGGAGTATCACTACACCCTCGGCACGGGCTGGGCACGACACACCTTCTACATGAAGTACACCCTACCCCTCACCAAGACTCTTTTCGAGGGCGAGGAGCTACCCGTGCCAAAGGATATGGATGCCTATCTTACGAATGTATATGGCGACTGGCGCACGCTGCCGAGCGACGAGCAGATTCGCAAGTGCATACACTGCAAAGAGTATATAGAAGAGATTTACGGTAAAGACTACAAATAATGAAGAGAGTCATAACATATGGCACATACGACCTACTGCATGAGGGTCACATCAACCTCCTGCGTCGAGCAAAGGCACTGGGCGACTACCTCATCGTGGGTGTTACAAACGACAGCTTCGACCGCGAGCGAGGCAAGCTCAATGTGCGCAATAATGTGCTGGAGCGTGTCGAGGCGGTTAAGGCCACAGGCGTTGTCGACCAAGTTATAATAGAGGATTATGTGGGTCAGAAGATTGACGACATCCTCAAGTACGATGTCGACATCTTCGCCATCGGCTCGGACTGGGAGGGCAAGTTCGACTACCTCTCGGAGTTCTGCGAAGTGGTCTACCTACCTCGCACCGAGGGTGTATCATCGACAATGCTACGCGCTGAGAGCGAGGTTGTTGTAAACATCGCCATGGTGGGTTGTGGTCGCATTGCACAGCGCTTCTATAGCGAGGTGAGCAAGGTAGATGCCGCCTCGGTGTCGGCCTTGTACGATATTAACCGCGAGGCTGCGGCAGCGCTCGATGAGAGTCTTGTCGCGGAGAGCTTCGAGCAGGCCGTGGAGAGGGCTGATGCGGTATATATCGCCACGCCACACAATCTGCACTTCGAGCAGGCGAAATATGCCCTGGAGCATGGCCGTCATGTCCTTTGCGAAACACCCATGGTGTTGCGCGAGGCCGAGGCCGAGGAGCTCTTTGCCATAGCCAAGGAGCGAGGCCTGATGCTTATGGAGGCAAACAAGACGGCATACTCCCCCGCCTTCAACCACCTTATAACGCTCGTAAAGAGTGGCCTTATTGGCGATGTTGTGGGCATAGATGCCTCGGAGTCGAAGCTTTGGGGCGAGGATAAGTTAAAGCGCGAGCTCGACCCCGCAATGGCTGGTGGCTCGCTCTACGAGATGGGCTCATACCCCCTGCTCCCCATCGTTAAGCTGCTGGGCACAGACTACAAAGACATTAATATATATAGTCGCTTGAATGAGAATGGCGTGGATGTCTACACGCGCGGCATCGTACGCTATCAAGGTGCTGTGGCATCTTTCCAGTTGGGCTTGGGCGTAAAGACCGAGGGCAACCTCGTCATCTCGGGTACGCAAGGTTATGTATATGTGCCCTCACCATGGTGGAAGACCGACTATTTCGAGTTGCGCTACGAGGACCAGAACCGCAACAAAAAGTATTTCTACAAGTGGGATGAGCCAGGCCTGCGCTACGAGATTCAGGAGTTTGTGTCGTGCATAGTGAACCATCGTGGGTCATCGGCACGCCTGACACCCCGCCAGAGTATCACAATGGCGCGTGTCATGGAGCAGTTCGCAAACCGCGAGAACTTCTTCGAGATTTAGGACTGCGGCATATAAAAACCAAAGGGGGCTATCCGATTGGACAGCCCCCTTTGATTTATGTAGGTGCGATATTAGTAGATGAGCTCGAAGTCATCGACCAACATCAAACTCTGTGTCGAACCTGTGAAATAGTCACCGAAGTGAGAACCTGTGCAGATAATAATAATATGCGTAGGTATCTCATTTGTAGAACGATAGTCGATTGGCAGCGTGAACTCAATCCAGCCATCGGTAGACTCCGCAAAGATAAGCTCGCCAGAGCCGATTACATCCTTACCCTTGGGGTTGAAGAATGTGCTCTCGTTCTGTGTGTTTACAACTACGGGGCACTCCTCGCTACCACCATACTCGGCAGCAGTCCAGTTACCTACGGCGATGGCAATCTGACCCTCGTCGTTGTCACCCTTCTTGAGGTCGGGGCGTGCGGAGGGCACCTTACCTACCTCGTCGATAACACCGCAGTTATACTTAACCCAGCCGTGAAGAGCCACGGGGCGCGCAGTGCAGGGACGTCCGAAGTTAACAAGGCCGTTAGTACCTACAAGGCCACCGAACTCACCAACGAAGAGGTTACCCGCAGCGAACTTACCGATGCCCATAAGCGATGCCTTCTTCGACTGAAGCGATGCGGCATACATACCCGCGCTACCAGGGCGCACCTCGGTTGTAGGCTCTGTAAGCGTAGTGCCTGCGATGGCAGCACCATCGTTACCTGTGTTCCAGTATGGAGCAGAGTCGGCAAGGAAGGGGTAGACGATATTGTTGTTTGTAGACCACTCCTCGAAGCCAGCATTGGGAAGAGCATACACATCCTCGGTCGTTACCTTAACTACCTCGGTGACATTCTCGCCAGAGTATGCCATAACCTCATACTCGGTCATCGTCTCAAGCTCGGCAACACATGCCGAGAAGCTACCACCATCAACAGTGACATCCTCAACCTCTGTCCACTCATCCGTGCCAGCCACGCGATAGCGGAAGCCGAGGTCGGAGTTAGCGCGGCCATTAGCATAGAGCCAGATGCGCTTTGCCCACGCATCAACGGCTGTGAGCTCCACCTCAAGGTCCTTCTTGATGATGCGGAGAGTCCACATCTCGTGGATGTCGCCGTGGTAGGTTACGTCGATGTTACGCGCCGTATCCTCGAACGAGGTGAGCGTCATTGGGTCGGGCGAGTAGGTTGTAATCTCCTCGGGGCCGAACTTTACTGCGAGCACCTTGACATTCGAGAGGTCGAAGTCCATGGGGACATATGCCGTAGCAACATGACCCACGGGATCTATCTCCGACTCACCAATCTGTCCCTCGATGCGGAAAGCGCGCGCGATAGTCTGCTTCGCAGTGATAGTCCACTCGTAATCCTGATAGAGCGAGAGAGTCACATACAAGGGGTTACGAAGATCGAATGTACCTGGGAAGGTGACATCCATCTCTGCGCCCTCGGTAACAACGACATTAGTGATATTCACCTTGCGGATGTCCGTAGCCTCCTTAAGTTCAAGCTCCACAGTGTGGTTCGCGGCGTTGATGACGGGTTGCGACTTAAGACCCTCGGCCTCGATGTTCACAATGTCGAGTTTGATAACGGGATAAGGGATATCATTTTCGATGCAACCACCGAGCACAAACATAAGGGCTCCAATGCCCAAAAAACGGAATATATTACGCATATCTCTACTTCTTCTTATTATTCCACAAATGGGCCACAATGCCAATCTGTATATCCGTAATGTTTATCTTGAAGTTAAGGCTCGAGTGGTCACGGCGACCAATCACCTCACCTGCAGCATTATGCTGGCGCACATGGCTATACTTCAAACCACCGATGCCCACCGTAGCCGTTACGCACACCTGTGGGAAGATGTAGACGCCAAGGCCAGGATTTACGTTGAGTTCGGCAGCGAAGTTACTGCTACGCGATGCATTGACAACATCGCCACCCGATGTAAAGAGCGAGTTACCCGACTTTACCAACAACTCCGTCTCGAGGATTACGCCCACGATGCCACGACGGTCCAAGCCGAGGTAGTTGCGGTGGAACAATGCCCACGAGAAGGTCTCGTTGCGCAAGCCGAGATCCGAGATATTCATGTCCTCAATACCCTCGGCGATAAGACCGAGGTTAAGGTCGATATTGCCAAGGTTGCCATTGATATACTGATAGCCGAGGCGGATACCGACAGCCATATTATCGCGGTAGGCGTATGCAAAGAAGGGGCGCACGGTGACGCTACGCAAGCCTACATTGATATCATTAAGGAGCAGCATGATGTCTGAGCCCTCGGTGGTGACATTACCATACGAAGCTGTAAGGCCAAGCATGCACTCTCCCTTATAGACGAACTTATTGACACCAATATTACGATTAACACGCTGGCGCATAGGCAGAAAGCGTGTCTTAACACTCGTTGCTGGCTCGGCATACGACACAGCCTGCTCCGACATCTCACCAGCGGCGGCTACATCACTTGTGCCGACACGCTCCGAATCATGAGTCTCAATCGTGCCACTCACAGCGTTTGAGTCTTGTGCATAAAGCGTTGCTACTGAAACAATTGCAGCAGCTATAAATAGTAGTATTCTCTTCATAGTATCTGCATGTTATAGGTAGAACGATACGCCAAAACCTACCGAGAGGAAGTTCAGCTTGAAATTCATATCCGAAGATAGGTACTCGCCAGTCTCAACCTGGTTCTTGATCTGCTTGATGCGGTCCACGCCGATGCCAAAGACTCCAATCGAGAGCTCAAGTGCGGTGTTATTGGTGACAAATGCCACGATTCCGGGCTGCAAAGCGATTGAGGCACCGAAGTTCTTTGAGTAGGTACCCGCATAGTTCTGCATGCCGTCAATGACACCATTCTCGGCAACGGTGCGTGTCTGGCCTCCCGAGAGGCTTAACTGCACCTCCGCAAATACTGCAAAGCGGTTGCTGTATCCAAGTGGAATGTATGGACGCCAGAAGATTGTACCCGAGTAGGAGTGCTTGAGGCGATGGAAATAGTCGACATTGAAGTCGCTACCCGACACCGACACCGAAGCGTTATCCATGGCGAGCAAGGAGCGATTATAACCAAAGCGAACACCAATAGCCATGTTCTTGCTGATGGCATAGGCTATCATGGGGCTGACACCCACAGTATATCCCTCAGAGTCGATGTTGTCGATAACAAGCAACTTATAGTTATCATTCTTGTGTGTCGAGTACGACGCTGTACCACCAAATATCCACTGACCACGGGGCACAAAAGTTACATCTGACGAGAAGCCACGACCCTGGCGTGCCTCATTTGGCGTGAGGGTCGCGGGAGTCTCCCCGACCTCTGCCACCACGAGGCTCTTCTCCTCAGTGCTCTGTGCCATTACTCCCACAACAGAGAGCATGGCTGCAAAAAGTGTTATATAAAATCTCTTCATCAATAAGAAGGTAATGAGATAGTGGCAACCACAGTCACCACTATCTCAATTTATTGCTAATAGTTCAAGACGATATCATCGACATACATCCATGACGATGTAGAGCCACAGAAGTAGTCACCATAGCCCGAAGGTGTGAATGACACAACAATCTTCTTGGGCTTGACATTCTTCATATCCTCACGATATGTGATGTTGATAGTCTCCTCGGTCCACTCTGTACGCGAGTCAGTGCCCTGCATGTAGCCGTAGGCGATAATACCAGCGCGTGTTGCCAACGACTCCATAGAGAGGAATGTCGATGTATCCTTTGTGTTCACAGCATAGGTAGTACCATCGGTGATGAGCACCATGATGGTGTACATATCTGTACCCGATGCCTGTGAGCCCTGGTCGATAGTACCCTCGTTGTTCTTCATCCAGAACGATACGCTCGCGGGGCGTGCAGTGAAGTTGAAGTCACGACCGAAGGTTACGATACCATCCAAGCCATTCATCGCGAAGGTACCTGTGAAGAGGTTACCCGCAGCGAACTTACCGATACCCATTACCGAAGCCTTCTGCGACTTGAGGTATGCCGACTGTGTGCCAGTAGAGCCTGGGCGAACATCGGCAGATGGCTGTGTAAGTGTAGCACCTGCCATGTTACCACCCTCGTTACCTGTCAACCAGAATGCTGTGTCACCATCGCCATAAGGCAACCACCATGTAGGCTTGCTCCAACGCTCCATGTCGCCGTTAGGAATCTGCGCACCTGCAGCGGTCTGGTGTGTGAGTGCCTTACCAGCATCTACACCCTCAACAACAAGCTTATATGTGTAGTTCTTCTGGGCAGCGAAGTTAGAGCCAGCAGCAGTATATGTGCCATCAGCACCCGCTACAGCGTCCACCTCTGTCCATGTAGTGCCATCTGCAGAGTATGCAATCTTCACAGATGATGAGCTATCAATAACCGTAGCCTTGAAGGTAACATTACCGAACCAAAGGTCGTAGTCCGATGTTGCGAGGGGCATAACACCCTGAACACGGTAGTTTACATCCTTTGTGAGCTTACCGCCATCGACATCCATGATGTGGAAGGTGAGCATCTGCTCGCCACCAGCCACCTGTGAGAAGAATGCCTCGTTTACGATAACCTTATATGAGAGGTCATCGTTCTTCTGGATGGTGATACCCTCGGGTGCGCTGGTAAGAAGGTCGTACTCAACACCCGCAACGGTCAATGTCATGGTCTCAATTGCAGCCAACGACGCAACATTGTAGGTGCGTGAATCGGTTGTAGAGAGCTGCTGCTCCGACAAATCGAAGCCTTCACCAACGATTGTTGGGTCGGGAGAGAAGATGATAACATCATCAAACTCCTCGATTGACTCATCTACCGTAGCCTCGATGGTTACACCACCTGGAGCATCGGGAGAGTACTTGAGCTTAACAGTGTAGCGCACAGCGGGCTTAACATTCTCGATAAGGCCCTCCTTGACGATATCGCCCTCAACGGGGTGAGTACCCTCAAAGTGCCAGAAGAGTGATGTCTGACCCTCGGGAAGCATGAAGTAACCCTCCTTAGACTCCTCATACTCCAACGCCGAGATGTCACCCTTGGCGATAGCCGAAGCATCGTAAGCGTCTGCCACAGATACGCTTGTGAAGTAACCCTCCGAGAGGTTTGCAGCCACTGTTGCGTCATACTCTACAGCAACAACAGTAGAGCCAAGTGTACAATCTACAGTTACAGGAGTTACGATGCCTGCCTCAACAGCGAAGTCTGCCTCGCCGTAGTAGCACTTCGAGTCGAACGTAGCAACGACACGCTCGCCAACCTGCACCTTTGCAACATAGTTGCCTGTGAGCAACGACATGTACTCGGGTACGTCGTTGATAGAGTTGTAGCGGCGGATAAGAGACTCCTCCTCGCCCTCTACCTTGTAGATTTTGATAACTACATTATCATCCGAGATAGCGGCCTTGGTTGCAACGCCCAAGCGTACAGCACCCTCACCTGAGGCCATCTCAACCTGTGTATCTGTATCTTTTGAACATGCCACTACAACAAGCACCATGCTCAACAATGCTAATATCTTTTTCATAATAGACATAATCTTAGGGGATTCGTTATGCTACTCGAAGCGCATCATTACAGTCTTTGTGGTAACGTTGCCCTCAGCATCTGTTACCGACATCTCGAAGTTGTGCTCGCCTGCACCGAGCATATTGAGCACACCAAGGAAGTTTGTGATACTCAACTGGAGCTCCGACTTACCTACTACCTCATCGCCTACGGGGAAGCCAAGACCACGCAACGAATCGAAGAACTGGGTGTCGTTCACAAGGCTGAACTCGCCTGCAAGACCTACACCTGCCAACTCCTCGGGAGTAAGTGTAGCAGAGATAATCTTAACCTGGAAGTCTGCGATTGTGAGAGGTGCCGATACCTCCAAGTCACAAGTCATGCCATCAAAGTATGTCTGCTGCTTGTCGATGTCGTAGCCAACCCATACGATGCGTGGAGCAACATTCTGGCCATACTTAATAGTAAGCACTGCAGTTGTGCTTGCGCCATTTACATCTGTTGCGGTAATCTCGTATGTGTGAGTACCCTCGTACGACTTGAGCAACTCGGCCTGCAAAGCGAACTTGAGGCGTGTGGTTGTTGCATCCTTCGCATCAGTTGGGTAACCCATCATCTTGAGGATTGTAGACGATGCTGTGGGGGCGCACAAATCCTCCTCCAAAGACATAATCTCAGAGTATGCCTTAACGAAGTCAGCGTTGTCTGAAGAGGCCTTAACTACCAACGACTTAAGCGCCGCTTTGGCAGTTACGTCGATGTTGATGCTTGACTTGAAGTTGCCCTCAGCGTCGAACATGTCATCTGTAAGCTCGAAGGCCTCTGCCAAGTCGTGACCCTCCCAAGTGATTACTGGAGCGTCGCTATCGTCGGGAATAGTCTCCTCGAAGAGCGCCATAGAGGTGTCGAAGGTAATCTCCTCGTCGTATGTCCATGTGTCGCAAACGATACCGATAGTAGCTGTACCATCTGCAGCGTGCTGAACAACAACGTTAATCTTACGCCACTGCGCAGCCTTAACGCCCTTAATCTCGTTTGTCATGGTGATATCCTTTGTCTCACCACTATAGCGGCAGTTGAACGTAAGCTTAAGAGTGTTCTCCGCAGCTACAGGAGCGAAGTAACCGCCACGAGTCTCCGAGAATGCATACTCCAAAGCACTGTCCTCCAACTCAACGGTCATCTTTGTGTACTCCGCGTCGAGCTGCTCTGCGAGGTCTGCAGAGTAGGCTACGGTAACCTTGATGTTAGCGAGCTTACATACGAGGTCCTTAACCTCGGTAGTCTGCTTGCGAGTGATGATCACCTCCTTCTGGCCAGCGTAGACGGGCTTCTCCCATGCAGCACCCTGCATTGCCTCTGATGACATAGCCACCTTGTAAACACCTGTGGGCAAAGTGATTGCCTCGGCGGGACGCTCGCCATACTTAAATGCTGCGACCTGCTCACCTGCCTGGTTTGTGATTACAACATCGAAGGTATTGATGTCGATGCCCTCGGCACGAGTCTGGCTCTCGATGTTCTCGGTATCCTCCAAAATGGTTGCCTCCATATTGCTAAGGCACAAATAACCGATGTTGTTCTGCAACTCGTCCTCCTGGCCTATATAGTCAACCTTATCCTTGCTGCACGACGCCAACACGAAGAGTGAGGCGAAGGCGATGCTCATAATTCTAACTACTGATTTCATATCTTATAATTATTATGCGTTTTCTGAGTTATCGTTTAGCTCCTGCTCAATGTCGATTGACTCTACAAGAGTGTCGTTAAGTGTGATGGTAAGCTGTGCGCTACCAGCGTTCTCAACATCGAACTTAACGGTGTAAAAAGTCTGGGCCTTAACCTCCTCGTTCTTATACTCGGAAAGTGTGACTACTGTACCCTCGGCACCCGACTGGTTGGGCTGCTTAACGGCTGTACCCGAGATTGTGAATGCTGCGGGAGCGATAAAGATGGGCTCTGTCTGCTCTGTAACATCGAACTCGTTGCCAGCAGCAGTTGCGAGCTTGAGTGTGTGGCCACCAACGAAGTAATTCTTGAAGGCCTCAGTCACCTCAACCTTTACCAATGCATTGGCGATGTAGGCTGTAACCTGCACCTCGGTATTCTTACGAGACTCGACAGCAAACTCTGCGCTACCTGCGAAGGCCGCCTTGTCGTAGCCCTCAACAGCAACATCACCCGCCTCTACGATAGCCTTGTAGCTACCCTTGTGCAAGTAGTTGTCACCCTCGTTAAACTCTGCGATAGTTGCATAGTTCTCGGTGTAAGTATGGTCTACACCACTGATTGTGAGCTTAAAATCCTCAACTGCGGGGGTTGTGCAGTCGATGTAAGCTCGTGTCTCATCAACCTGTGTTGCTACAGCACAGCTGATGACTACCTGTCCCTCACCCTCCATTTCACTCTTTGGCGACTCATTCGAACATGCCGAAAGCGTCAATGCCATGAGCGAAGCGATTGTAAAAAACTTTCTCATAATTAATTGATTTAATTTAAGTTATATTTGTATTAATCTATTTTACGATCTGCACCTTCACATTATCGACATACATCCAGCTGTAGCCATTGTCGATCTTCCACGACTTATAACCCATGTTTCCTACGTGCCATGTGATACGGTGTGCCGATGTACAAGCATCAAGCGTGTAGGTCATCGACTGCTTAAGAGCTGTTGCTGAGCCCGATGTTGGGATGCTGGGCACAACCACTGCACCTAACAGATTTTCACTATCAAATGCCTCATTGTTATTAAACTGGGTTGCATAAGCACTAAGGGCACCTGGCGTTGTAGTGTAACCCACACGACCTACAGGGTAGTATGTCGAACTACCACTACGGCTACCACCATAATCGAACGTTAGCTTAACCTTAACCTCAGCACCCTCCTTAAGTGCCGACATTGCTGGCGAATCTAGACGTCCATAAGCACGCGTAGCACCCAAGATAACACAGTCTACACGGCCCGCCACAAGGATTGCAGTGCCCGCAGCATCGCAACCAGTACGCGCACCGGTCCATCCTGCCGATATACCATACTGCGCGAGATCGCGACCCGCCGTCGCCGCATCACTGGTAGATGTGTACGGACCAGCCTTGTAGTCGCCATCATATGTAGCAAGCGAGCTAAAGTCCTCCGAGAAGAGATATGGCACATTCATCCAACGTGTATGCTCCGTGTAGTCAGTCATATCGCCAAGGTTAATGGCTGTCTCGACCACAGCATGCTCAGAGTCGAAGACCACGCGCCATGTACTGTTATCGTACTGGTCAGCATCAAACTCGCCCTCGTAGTCGACAAAGTACTTATTGCTAGCATTGCGCTCAAACTTACCCATGTGAACACCATTCGAGTCGTAGACATCGAAGAAGTTGAAATCCTCACCAAGGTTGTTCTGATCAACCGAGAGTGTCACAGAGGTGTAGAGTGGATAGATTGTAGGCACAGCCATATTGATAGGTGTCACATGACCTGCTCGCATCTCGCGCTGAAGCTGATAGGTTGAGGTATTCGACTTACGACGCTCACCACGCACCATGTAGCTCACATCGCCATCGACAGTGCCTGGAAGCACAAATACCCAAATGTCGTCACCCTCATCGAAGCCCTCGGCACTCTCAACAACGATCTTGTTTGAGGTGTTGCTATAGACGGGTGCTGCATCAGGATTGCTCACATCGATAGTCATATCGCCCACAACCGCCGTTGGGAACTCGATCTCCAGCTGATAGAAACGCTCACCATAGAGGTTACGACCCTCGGGGATAGTGATCTTCACAGCGTGCATCTTATGACGCATAACGGTGTTGAGCTCAACGCGTGTATTGCCCGTAAGCGCACCCTCAACAACAGCCTCGGCAAGCATAATATCGTACTTACCATCATACGCACCACTCTGCGCAGCAGAGATTGTGTATGTAGCCAGCGTACCATTTATCGATGTTGGCAAAGGATAGGACAAAAGATATGTGTACTCGCCCTCGTCCATAGGTGCTATGTTGGCAGCAAAAAAGGCGTTAGAGTACTCTTCTGAGAAGTAGCGCAACATAAACGTCGTATTCTCAAAATAGAAATTACCCCCACTATCCTTAGCCCACACAGCAATCTTATCACCCACAGCCCAACGCGTAGTTACACCATCGGGGTCGAGTGACGTACGAGTAGTCTCATCCGAAAGAGAGAAGCCAACCTCAACGGGAGCTGGCTCATTGATAATAGCCTCATCAAATGTTGTGCTACATGCCGACACGGCAAGCATCGCACCCATAAGCATGGCTACCTTGTTAATAATCTTCATAGACAACAGTTAGACAATTATAATTATGTATCGCCCGCAAATATAACACAAACTTCCTCCCGAATGAAAAAAAATCAACGAACGCCCCTATTTACAAGACGAAAAAGGGTCATTCGACCTATTGGCAAATGACCCCGCAAAATATACCTCTAGAACAAAATCGCTATTACCTAGCAAAAGTGACCTTACGCGCCGAGGAGAGGCGTTTCGTGCGAAGCCCTATTTCAGGGGCCTTCGCCGTAGATTGAACATCACTCTTCAGACCACTATTAGCTGATAATGAGCTACTTCCTAAATAGTAATCGACAAACTCCTGAGCATCACCAGCACCCTCACGCGTTAGGAAGAACTTTTCACCATAGACCCTACTTGGATTACCCTCAGCATCAAACGCCACGGCAGCAATCATCAGATCCTTCTCCCACTCGCCACGGAAGGAGGCAGG
>JAZRJJ010000056.1:0-34216 GCA_045645705.1 Alistipes sp.
TCGGCACGCGATGCCATGCAGTCGTTGACACAGATTTTACGATAAATAACATTAATAAACTCAATACTTTACGACTATGAAATTGATTAACTTCGACGCCAAGCATTCAGGCGTAACCATCACCAACGATATGCAGGCTGCGGCAAAGCGCGCCAACGACCTTTTGCACACTGGCGAGGGTGCTGGCAACGACTTCCTCGGCTGGGTTAACCTCCCTTCGTCAATCAGCGATGAGCACCTCCGAGAGATTAAGGCCGTAGCGGCAAAACTTCGCGAGCGCGCAGAGGTGGTTATATGTATAGGTATCGGTGGCTCATACCTCGGTGCAAAAGCGGTGTTGGAGGCTATGTCCAACTCTTTTGAGTCATTGAAGAAGAAGCACGACAACCCCACCGTTGTATTTGCTGGCGAGAACATCTCGGAGGACTACACCTACGAGCTTATGGATGCCGTTAAGGACTACTCTATCGCAGCTATCGTAATCTCTAAGTCTGGTACAACTACCGAGCCCGCCATCGCCTTCCGCCTCGTTAAGGCAGAGATTGAGAAGCGCTATGGCAAGGCAGAGGCTGCAGAGCGCATCGTGGCTATTACGGACAAGGCGCGTGGTGCTCTCAAGACCCTCGCAACACAGGAGGGCTACCCCACTTTCGTAATCGAGGACAACGTGGGCGGCCGCTACTCTGTACTCTCACCCGTAGGCCTTCTTCCATTGGCTGTTGCGGGCGTAGATGTAGATGCCTTTGTTGAGGGTGCACGCGACATGGAGCGCCTCACAGCCGAGAACATGCCTATCGAGGAGAACCCCGCAGCGCAGTACGCTATTGTGCGTAACGAGCTCTACAAGGCGGGCAAGAAGATTGAGATTTTGGGTTCTTACGAGCCTAAGTTGCAGTACATCGCCGAGTGGTGGAAGCAGCTCTATGGCGAGAGCGAGGGCAAAGAGAATAAGGGTATCTTCCCTGCAAGCGTGACACTTACAGCCGATTTGCACTCTATGGGTCAGTACATCCAGGAGGGTGAGCGCACACTCTTCGAGACAATCATCTCGGTTAAGAACTCAAAGTATGAGGTTAAGGTGGAGAGCGACGAGGCTAACCTCGATGGTCTTAACTTCCTCACTGGCAAGCGCTTGTCAGAGATTAACAAAATGGCGGAGCTTGGTGTACGCATCGCGCACATCGACGGTGGCGTGCCCAACCTCATAATCGAGATTGAGCGCATCGACGAGCGCACCATCGGCCAGTTGCTCTACTTCTTCGAGAAGGGTTGCGGCATCAGCGGCTATATGCTCGGCGTTAACCCCTTCGACCAGCCAGGTGTTGAGGCATACAAAAAGAATATGTTTGCTTTGCTCGACAAGCCAGGCTACGAGGCAGAGTCAAAGGCAATCAAGGCACGCCTATAATTTAAACGACGAAGCATGTTTTGCAGAAGTTGTGGCTACGCAATCTCCTCTGACGCTGCGGAGTGTCCAAACTGCGGCAGTCCCCGTGGAGGTGGCATATACTACTGTCAGGAGTGCGGCGCACCATCGAATGGTGCGTCGTGCCTCTGCTCGCGTTGTGGCTGCGAGTTGCGCTTAACACTCAAGGATGGCTCGCGCCCCGTCTCCACATTCAAGGAGGCGGTGAAGGTGTGCTTTAAGAAGTACTTCTCGGGGCGTGGTCGCGCCAACCGCGTGGAGTATTGGATGTGGTGGCTCTTTGTGCTTATCGCCACGGCCTTCATCGTTGTGGGCTGGCTGATGCTCCCCGTGCTCATTATCCCCACCATCAGCGCTACGGTACGCCGTCTGCACGATGTGGACAGGAGCGGCTGGTGGATACTGCTGGGTATCATACCCTTGGCAAACATCTACCTCATATACCTGCTTGCACGCAAAGGCAGCAACGAGGATAACCGCTACGGCATAGCAACGGAGGCCTAACAAACAAAAAGGTGACGCACTCATGTGCGCCACCTTTTTTTATATAAGTCCTAAACGCGGGGCAATGTTACGACTATCGTACCTTGAAGTCGGGGTCTGCCATCTGAGGAATAGGCTTGATATACTCGCCCGCCTCGAACTTGGCACGCACAGCCTTGAAGGTGTTTACTGTGTACTCCACATCCTCCATTGTGTGTGCCGCAGTGGGGATGACGCGAAGGATAATCTCGCCCTTGGGAATTACGGGATATACCACAATCGAGCAGAACAAGCCGTAGTTCTCGCGGAGGTCTACGATGAGGTTTGTACCCTCCTCGTTACCACCCTTCATATAGATAGGTGTCACGGGCGACTGTGTCACGCCGATGTCGAAGCCGTTCTCGGTTAGACCCTTCTGCAATGCGCGTGTAATCTCCCAGAGTTTCTCCTGATACTCGGGGTGCTTGCGGATAAGGTCGAGGCGCTTCAATGCACCGATAACCATAGGCATAGGCAACGACTTTGCGTAGAGCTGCGAACGCATGTTGTAGCGGAAGAGGTTAATCAACCAGCGAGGACCACACACGAAGGCACCGATGCCCGCCATTGACTTTGCGAAGGTGTTGAAGAGGACATCAATCTGGTCCTGAACGCCGAAGTGGTCGCCAGTACCCTTGCCGTGAGTACCCATAGTACCGAAGCCATGAGCATCGTCAACCAAGAGGCGGAAGCTGAAATCCTTCTTGCACTTTACGATAACATCCAAGAAGCCGAGGTCACCCTTCATGCCGAATACACCCTCGGTGATTACGAGCACACCACCATTCTGCTCCTCGGCAAGCTCCGTAGCGTGCTTGAGCTGCAGGCGCAACGATGCCTCGTCGTTGTGAGCATATACGAAGCGCTTACCTGGGTGCATGCGCAAGCCGTCGATGATACATGCGTGGCACTCCTTGTCGTAGACCACAACATCGCGGGGTGTAAGCAAGCAGTCGATGATAGAGATCATACCCTGGTAGCCGTAGTTGAGGAGGAAGGCATCCTCCTTGCCCACGAACTCCGCGAGCTCACGCTCGAGCTGCTCGTGATACTTTGTCTGACCAGACATCATACGCGCACCCATAGGGTATGCCATACCAAAATCCTTACCGCCCTGGGCATCAGCCTCACGCACCTCGGGGTGGTTTGCCAAGCCAAGATAGTTGTTCAAGCTCCAGTTGAGCACTGGCTTGCCGCGGAAGGTCATGTGAGGACCGAGCTCACCCTCGAGCTTAGGAAATGCGAAATAGCCGTGTACAGCCGACATATACTGACCAATAGGGCCACCAGCATTCTTCGATAAGCGATCAAAAATATCTACCATTTTATCTTTGTGTTTAGTTAAACATACTCTTGTTTTACACCGCGCACACGCACGCTACGCATGCGCACGCCCCTATATTTTAGGACACACAAAGGTAGCGTTTTTTTTATTTGCTCTTGCTTTGCTGGCGAAAAAACGACCACTATCTGCTGAAATTAGGTAAAAATACTTACTAAGATTGGGACTGCTTTTAATGGCTGAAGGCGAACGGCGCACCCCTTCGACAAAACAAATGCGAACAGGAAGCATCACGCATTCCTGTTCGCATTTGACTGTTATCGGCGGCAGATATCTGCGCTACACGACACGATTACTTTCTATGCTCGAAATAGTAGGGAGCGCAGTTCCAGCCATTCGCCTCGTAGAACTTACGCATAAGCTCCATCTTTGCGCGGATGGTCGAGTCGTCGCGGCGGTCGTGTGACCACTGCACCTCGCACATAGCACCCAAACGAGGGAGCAACATAACCTCAACCATATCCATACTCTTGAGGTACTCGCTCCACATATTGAGCTGAACACCAATGATATGTGGGCGCGCAGCGTCGCTCATACCCTCATATACATCCCATGCATAAATCTTCTCGAAGGGGATGTGGCCACCAATCTGAAGGCCCTCACCCTCGCGGCTCTCTGTCTGGTAGAAGTTGAGGTAGCAGAGAGGCATGGGGGTCATAACTACATCGTTGCCACGCTCCGCAGCGTAGATACCGCCCTGAATACCGCGCCATGACATAACGGTAGCTGTGGGTGTCACGCCACCGTCGAGAATCTCATCCCAGCCAATCATGCGGCGACCCTTGCTGTTGAGATACTTCTCGATGCGTGCCACGAGGTAGCCCTGAAGCTCCTCCTCCGACTCCAAGCCCAAAGACTTAATCATCGCCTGGCAGTGCTCGCACTCCACCCAACGATCCTTGGGACACTCGTCGCCACCAATGTGGATAAGCTCCGAGGGGAAGAGCTCGATAACCTCGTCGAGGACATTCTCCAAGAACTCGTATGTCGTCTCCTTGCCTGCGCAGAGCACCTCGGGAGTAACACCCCATGTTGTCCACACATCGACAGCCTGCTCGTTGCAACCCAACCATGGGAGTGCGTGGAGCGCAGCCTGCGAGTGACCAGGCATCTCAATCTCGGGGATAACCTCGATATAACGCTCTGCGGCATACTTCACAACCTCGCGAATCTCATCCTGTGTGTAGTAGCCACCATAGGGTGTGCCATCCCACTCCACGGGGTTAAGGCCATGACCTACGAGTGTCTCCTTACGCATTGAGCCCTTCTCTGTAAGCTCGGGGTATGCCTTAATCTCGATGCGCCAGCCCTGGTCATCGGTAAGGTGCCAGTGCAAGCGGTTGAGCTTGTGAGCAGCGATGATGTCGATGTAGTTCTTGACATCCTCAACCGAGAAGAAGTGGCGTGCAACATCGAGGTGAGCACCACGATATGCGAAGGTGGGCTCATCGGCGATAAAGCCGTAAGGCACTCTACCCTCGTTGGTTACGATAATCTGGCGGAGTGTCTGCAAGCCGTAGTAGATGCCGGCCTCCGAGCCACCGATAATGAGGACACCCTCCTCGTTGACGGTCATCTCGTAGCCCTCGGTGGGAACAAACTTGTCGATACGCACCTTGATGCCCTTGCCACGCTTCGATGTGTGCATAGGCTTTTTCATGCCGAAGTATGACATCATATCCTCGGCGAAGCGCTCGGCGGGATTCCATGCCTCGTCGTTAACCACGATGCGGGTCTTGGCAGTTACCACGAAGTCGCCCTCGGACTCAATATCCATATAGGCTGGCTCGGGGACAATGCTGTAGTTGCGCGCTACGGCATCAGTTGGGAGTGTGAAGAGGGCGGCCATAACCACGGCAACACCCATAATAAAATGTCTCATAATATCTAAATGTTTAATTGTTTTCAACCAAGCAAAGATACTAATAAAATCAACAACTTCCAAACCCAACAACCCTATCTTCACCTCCCGAGCCATTTTGCACGATTATTGGAACATGACCCGTGCAACAAAACATTACAACTATGAAAAACGACTATTCAGAACGCTCCGAGCGACTTGTAGGCTACTGGTGGCTCTCGCTTATCGCTGGCCTGGTGCTCATCGCCATAGGCTTCATCGTCATTGCCAACCCCGCCGTGAGCTACCTATCGTTTGCCGCATGGTTTGGCTTTGCCGTGCTGGTGACGGGAATGCTGACTCTTGTGCAGAGCATATCCTCGAGCAACCGCTATGTGCGGCGAGGATGGCTAATATTGGCATCAATCGCCGATATTATAATAGGCATAGTATTGATATTCAACTCGCTCATCTCGGCATTCGTCATGCCCATACTCCTTGGAGCATGGCTACTATATCGCGGCACGGCGATGCTTATGCAGAGCATAGACCTCAAGTCGCACAGCGTGCGTGGCAGCGGCTGGCTGATATTCTACTCCGTAATCGTCATCATCATAGCGCTCGCCGTCTTGTGGATGCCCGCGACGCTGGGTGTCGAGGCCGTCATCCTCATTGTCGCCATAGCCTTTGTGTCGTATGGTGTGTCGATGGTGACGCTCGCCTTCCGCCTCTTGGACATACACCGCTATGCCAAGCGCCTCGGTGCAGAGCGTTAGTAGAGGATATTTCTGGCACACGCTATTGCATTACAATAATTTTGACTATCTTTGCAGCCGCATATGCGCTCTATCGCTGCCACCTTCGGGTGGGGGAGGAAAGTCCGAGCAACACAGAGCACCGCGCAAGTTAACGGCTTGATATTCGTGAGAGTATAGCAGTGTAGAAGAAAATAACCGCCACCCTCGGGTGGTAAGGGTGAGAAGGCGGGGTAAGAGCCCACCGCGAGGGTAGCAATACTCCTCGGCAGTACACCTCGTGGGTTGCAAGACCATGTATACCGACAATTAAGGGCTGCTCGTCCAATGTCGGGGGGTAGGTTGCTAGAGACGGCGAGTGATCGCCGTAGTAGATAAATGATAGAGGCTCTGCCGCAAGGCGGAGTACAGAACTCGGCTTATAGCGTATGCTACAATACAGGTCCCGCCTAACTTGTGTTAGACGGGACTTATTTATTTAGCAAAGCGTTAACTGCCGATGTGGCGGTGGCACAAAAAAACCACCAATGAGCACATTGGTGGTTTTGATTGAGAGGTCGCGAATGACCCCTTATCACAAGAAATTAGATTTGATATTAGAAGGGGTTAGATGTGGCCTCGACATGAAAATAGCCCGGATGGGTAGTACTTGGGTGTACGTCCCATTCGGGCTATTGATTGAGAGGTCGCAGATGACCCCTTATCATATCAAATTACTTGGCCTGGGCTGTAAGCGCCTCAATAACAGCAGCAGCGTTTGCTACATTGTTACCTGCTGTAACATTCTTCATAGTTGCGATAGCCTGCTCGAACTGACCCATCTCGTTGTATGCAACGCCGAGGAGGTAGTAGATGTCGCTACGACCCTCATCTGTTGCCTGTGCCTCGAGAGCTGCAGCAGAAACCTCAACCATCTTTGCGAAGTCCTTCTTGCCGTAGTATGCCTGCATAGTGATCTTTGCAGCCATTGCAGCATCCTCAAGCTCTGCAGCCATAGCGATGATACCATCGTAGTCGTTAGCCATCTGGAGCTTAGCAACCTCGTTGTTTGTGTACATATCCATCTTTGCCTGAGCCTCTGCGATAGCCTCTGCGAACTTATCAGCGTTCATTCCAGCAATCTTTGTACAAATCTTCATACCTTCCTGGTACATATCGCTCTTGAAGTAGCTCTCTGCGAGGTTGAGTGCCATGTCGGTGTTACGGGGGTCAGCAGCGTAGCCCTGTGAGAACACAGCGATAGCTGTTGCATAGTCGCCAGAGTTGAAGGCATCTGCACCCTGCACCTGATATACCTGACCAATCATAGTCTTGTTCTTGTTCATACCTGCCAAGTCCTCGTAGAGCTCTGCGCAGTTAGCAGCGTTTGTGAAGTGCTCAACAGCTGCAGCGTAGTCCTTAGCGTTGATGGCTGCGATACCCATCTTGTTGTAGCAAGTTACGATGAACTTCTTTGCACCAGCGATAGCCTTGAGTTGGTTTGTATCGGGCTCGTCGATATCCCAGCCAGCCTCGATAACCGACTCGAACTGTGCGATAGCCTCAGTGAAGTTACCAGCCTTAGCGTTAGCTGTTGCCTGCTGGAATGTAGCCACAACGTCTGTCTGTGCGAAAAGCGCTGTTGCACCCATGAGGGCAACAACTGTCATGATAAGTTTTTTCATAGTTAGTGTATAAGTTATTGTTATTTTGTTTCTTAATCTTCCTCGGTTATCGGCTCACATTGTGGCCAAAACATCCACAAAGTTACGATATTTTTTCGGAATACAAACGCTTCGCGGTCACTTATTTGCGTAAATCGGCAAAAAATCGCTTCATAAGCGTCTCACACTCCTGTTGCAGCACGCCCACGGTAACCTCTGTTTTGGGGTGCATAATGCGCTCCGAGAAGGTCGAGTAGCCACGCTTGGCATCGGGTGCGCCATATACCACACGGCCTATCTGGCTCCAGGCCAAAGCTCCGCCACACATAACGCATGGCTCCACCGTAACATATAGCGTGCAGTCGTTGAGATACTTACCTCCGAGCGTCGACATCGCCGCAGTGATGGCCTGCATCTCGGCGTGTGCCGTAGCATCCATCAGCGTCTCGACGAGATTGTGGCCACGACCGATGACCCTGCCACCCGCCACGACCACAGCTCCGATGGGCACCTCTCGTTTTGCTAACGCATGTTCTGCCTCGTTTAGTGCCATACGCATGAATTTTTCATCTTCCGCATGGCTTTTAGCGATATTTTCGTTCATAAAGTTGTAGTGTTGCTGAAAAAATTATTACCTTTGTGGGTTACAAATATATAACAAAAAGAGTAATACACGAAATTAAAAATAATTATACTATGTACAGAACGCACAATTGCGGTGAACTCCGCATCGAGAATGTGGGCGAGGTGGTAACACTATCGGGTTGGGTGCAGAAGGTGCGCAACCTTGGTGCTATGGCCTTCATCGACCTACGCGACCGTTATGGCATCACACAGATTACCGTCGAGGAGCACTCTTCAGAGGCTGTTAAGGCAGCTGCTTCGGAGGTGGGTCGTGAGTATGTTTTGCAGGTTACAGGTAAGGTTATCGAGCGCTCATCAAAGAACTCTAAAATCGCTACTGGCGACATCGAGATTTCGGCTACAGAGCTCAAGATTCTCAACCGCGCCGTGACACCTCCCTTCACCATCGAGGAGGAGAGCGACGGTGGCGATGACCTTCGCATGAAGTACCGCTATCTCGACCTTCGTCGTCCTCCCTTGCAGCGCGCAATGATTCTTCGCCACCGCATGGCACAGGCCGTACGCCAGTTCCTCGACAAGGAGGGTTTTCTTGAGATTGAGACTCCATACCTCATCAAGTCTACGCCTGAGGGTGCACGCGACTTTATCGTGCCCTCACGCATGAACCCCAACCAGTTCTACGCACTTCCACAGTCGCCACAGACACTCAAGCAGTTGCTTATGGTTGCGGGCTACGACCGCTACTTCCAGATTGTGCGCTGCTTCCGCGATGAGGACTTGCGCGCTGACCGCCAGCCAGAGTTTACACAGATCGACTGCGAGATGTCATTCGTGGAGCAGGAGGATGTACTCGAGATCTTCGAGCGCTGGGCACGCTATATGTTCAAGGAGGTTATGGATGTAGAGTTCACAGAGCCCTTCCGCCGTATGCCTTGGATTGAGGCTATGGAGAAGTATGGTTCGGATAAGCCCGACTTGCGCTTCGGCATGACATTCAGCGACATCACAGACCTTGCACACGGTCACGACTTCGTGGTGTTCGACTCTGCGGAGTATGTTGTAGGCTTCGCTGCTGAGGGCTGCGCTTCGTACACACGCAAGCAGATTGACGAGCTTACGGAGTTTGTTAAGCGTCCTCAGGTAGGCGCAAAGGGTCTCGTATGGATTCGCGTTGACGCTGAGGGTGGTGTTAAGTCATCTATCGACAAGTTCTTCACTCCCGAGGAGGTTAAGGCTATCGCCGAGCGCACAGGCGCTAAGGCTGGCGACATGGTCTTCATTCTCTGTGGCGAGAAATTCAAGACCCTCACACAGCTCTGCACATTGCGTCTTGAGGTTGCCGAGCGTCTCGGTCTGCGCGACCCCAAGAAGTTCGCACCCCTCTGGGTTGTCGACTTCCCCATGTTCGAGTGGGACGAGGAGACACAGCGCTTCTACGCTATGCACCACCCCTTCACATCACCCAAGCCCGAGGATGCAAAGTACTTCGACTCTGGCGAGTTGGGCAAGATGCGTGCTAACGCCTACGACTTCGTATGTAACGGTACGGAGATTGGTGGCGGCTCAATCCGTATCCACGACGCCGAGCTCCAGGCTAAGGTCTTCGATGCTCTCGGCTTTACGCCCGAGGCTGCAGAGGAGCAGTTCGGCTTCTTGATGAACGCCTTTAAGTATGGTGCACCTCCTCATGGTGGTTTGGCATTCGGCTTCGACCGTTTGTGCTCATTGTTTGGTGGCTCGGAGTCTATCCGCGACTACATCGCATTCCCCAAGAACAACGCGGGTCGCGATGTTATGCTCGATGGTCCATCACCCGTTGCCGAGGCACAGCTCGAGGAGCTTTGTCTGGCACTTAAGACCCCTCCTACGAAGTAAGAGAGTAATTAGTATAGTAATAGGCGCTGACTCTTTGAGGGTCAGCGCCTATTGTTTTAGCTGTAGGACAACTTATTCTTTTGTCAATTTAGCACTACTCCCTAATTTGTTGTCAGAAGAGTGCCGAGTGCAACACTCGGCAAAAATGCCGTCGATGGGTAGTACTTTGACGTACGTCCCATTGACGGCAATTTTTTGTTAGGGGCCGCAATCGACCTCTTATCACAACAAATTAAAAGTTGAAGGTACAGGTAACACCCAGATTAGCCAAGCCGAGCTCGTTGAAGAAGGCGTCACTATGTTTTCCCTCATAGACGATGCCTGGGCCAAAGGTTGGGGTCCAGTCGAAGGCGAGTGTAAGGGGCACATCGTAGAATGTGAAGCCGAGGCGCGCCATACCTGCAACACCGACATAGGCATAGTTCTGAAGGCCACCGACATTCACACCGACACCAGCATCAAAGAACCACTCACCTGCGCTGGGTGTCCAGTCCATGGTGAATACCTTCCAGTTGTGCAGGAGCGTAAAGTCTGCCATCACACGGCTACGGCTGAAATCGATGATGTCGGCCTCATCGCGCAGGCTATATACCAAAGGGTTGTTCCACGATGCACCAAAGCGTGCCTCGATGTAGTTGTTGGCGTTGTAGTTATACTTGCCCACAGCCTGCAAGCCAGAGCCCACACGAGCACCAACAGACCAATCCTGTGCAAATGATGTTGTAGCGACGAAGAGCACCGCCACAAGAAGGAGTAATTTTTTCATAGCTTAATTATACAATTTAGGGGGATTAAAAAAAGGCCGCCTCAAAGACGGCCTTTGGAGTTTTACACTTTAGAAGTTGTATGTACAAGTGAGCGCGAAGCCAGTGAAGCCGTGTGCCCAAGCATTGTTCAAGAAGTAGATTGTAGGACGATAGTCTACAGAGAGAGTAACGGGCTTGTTGAAGCGGATACCGAATGCAACATCACCAGCAACACCCACATTGAAATTGTGCTTTGCATCGGGCTTGTTCCACCAACCGATTGAACCACCGACACCAGCAGAGAGGAACCACTTACCTGCATTAGGAGTCCAATCCCACTCGCAGCAGTTCCAGTTATAAGTAGCGTTAACGAATGCGTCATTGAGACCGAAATCTGTCAAACCAACGTTAACCTCAAGGTAATTTTCTGATGAGAAGTGACGCTCATACTGAACCTCTGCACCATAACCAACACGCAAACCAATCGAGTTCTTGTACTCCTGCGCAAATGCTGATGTAGCAAAGAAAGCTACGACAGCCAATAGTAAAAACTTCTTCATAGTAGTAAATTTTAAGTTATACTGTTTACTTTCTCGACTACAAATATACAATTTTTATTTTTTCTTTCAAAGACAAATCAACGAAAACTTAAAATAAATAAGCATAAAAGCATATTGTTGCAGGATACCTTATATATAAAATAATGGCGTCTTACTTTGTGGTGAATGGCTCGAGCTCGATGTACTTCGCGCCATTATTCATGTCTACAACCTTGATGCATGGGGTGTACGACGTGCCATACTTCAGACCATCCCACTTGTAGTCGTACTGCGACTCGAGGAACTGACGCATGAAGTCGTGGCTGAGGCCTGGCACGAGTGAGAGCATACACTCCTCGTAGCTATCGTAGCCCGCCATAGCATACTTGCCGTCCTTAATCTCCTGGAGGTTAGTGGTCTCCATCATCGCTACATAGCAGCACCACACATCGTCACCAAAGATGCAGTCGAAGGTTATCTCGTTTGCGCCCACCTCCGTGATTGTCATATCTACGCTGCCCGTACCCTCGGCCTCGGCATTTGTGCGAATCTGCACAACCTCAACACCACCGAGCAAGCTGTTCTCATCGCCGTCGCTATAGTCCATCAATGCCGCGATGATGAGGTAGTCGGTCGAGGATGTAACGCTCATCTGAAGGCCTGGCACATACTCGCATATCTTGCCATTCTCCCAGTTGAAGGTGAGAGGGCCCTGAAGCATGAAGCCGTAGGTCACAACCCAAGCACCGGGGTTAGACTGCGTCTGGTCGTAGGTGCGCTTATCCACCACCGAGCAGCGCCAGTACTGACCCTCCTCGGCATTGATTCTAAACTGGCACGATGTAGAGCCTACCTCCAACACCTCGATAAGCTCCTCCGAGCCGTTGTCGTCACCCTCGGGAACCGATGCACCCGAGAGAATGCCGTTGTAGTAGCCCTGAATGCTCTTCGACACGCCATCCACCTCGTAGGTAAGCATCATGTAGATTGCGTAGTAGCCATTTACCACATCTACAGAGACATAGCCATCCGTGAAGTTGTAGCCCTCGCCATCGGCGCTGTTGCCCGCGGGGACATAACCCGATGTCTCGGGATAGATGGTGTAGGGCGCATAGTTCGTTGCAAAGGTGTACTGACCATAGGGGAAGTACTGACTCATGGTCTCATCGAGGGTATAGAAGTCCAGGATGATGCGGTCGCCATTGTCGCGCACGAAGGTAACATAGTAGTTGTATGGCTCATACCAGCGGCCATCCTTGGTCTTTGTGATTACGATGTTCTCCACGCCCTCGATGTCGGGAAGCTCGAAGCCACCGTCATTGTTACCACCATTGTCATTGTTGCCGCCATTGCCCGAGGTCTTCATTGTGAGGGTGTTAGACAGCACCTCACCCGCAGCATTGCGCGCAGCAGCAACGACATAGTAGGTTGTGTTGGCCTTGAGGTTCTTCACCTCAACCACGCCACTTGCAGCAATCGCTGTACCCTCGTTGAGCACGCTCTCCGCCGAGATGATGTCGCCATCATAGAGCATATATGCGCACTCCGCGGCGTCGGTTGCAGCCACAGCAAACGATAGCGAACTATCGGTTGTGCCTACTGCCACAATCTCGATTGTTGGCGCGGCGGTGTTGTTGCTTACCGGCTCACAACCAACGAATGGAAGCACCGCAACGACAGTTGCGATAAATAGTCGAAATAGGTTTTTCATATGTTAATAATTTTTAGTGAACACACTTCATTCGACAAAGATAGCGTTTTTTCGTGATAAGCGCTATTGCTACAATAAATTAATTATTAGAGTTGTACCGACATTAGCACCACAACCCAATTTGTTGTCAGAAGGGTGCCGAGTGCAACACTCGGCAAAAATGCCGTCGATGGGTAGTACTTGTCGTACGTCCCATTGACGGCATTTTTTGTTAGGGGCCGCAATCGACCCCTTATCACAACAAATTATCGTTTTGTTTTGTATGCTGCTCGGTATGATCCTCTCGCCATCTTCTGCAACTTGTTCTTTATGAGGTTGCGACGAAGAGGTGCAAGATGGTCGGTGAAGACCTTACCCTCGATGTGGTCATACTCGTGCTGGATAACACGCGCAGGCTTGCCTGTGAACTCCTCGTCATGCTCCACGAAGTTCTCGTCGAGGTAGCGCATGCGGATGGTTACGGGGCGGCGCACATTCTCGTGAAGGCCTGGAAGCGAGAGGCAACCCTCCTCGAAGAGCGATGTCTCCTCCGATACCTCGTAGATTTCGGCATTGATGAACACGCGCTTGAAGTCGGCGAGTGTTGGATCATCCTCGCCCCAAGGTGTGCAGTCCACGATGAAGAGGCGGATGTTCTTGCCAATCTGTGGTGCTGCGAGACCCACGCCCTCAGCCTCGCCAAGGGTAATCCACATATCCTCGATAAGCTTCTTGAGCTCGGGGTAGTCGGGGGTGATATCCTCTGACTCGTTACGCAAAATCTGCGAGCCGTATATTACGATTGGGTAAATCATATTTTACTTTGTTTCAACATTTTACATTCCAACTGATGCCATATAATCCTGTAGGATGATTGCCGCCGACACCTTGTCCACAAGGCTCTTGTCGCGGCGCGCCATCTTACCGATGCCACTCTCGCGAATGGTGCGCTGCGCCAGCACCGAGGTGAAGCGCTCGTCGTAGCTTACCACCTGCTTGTCGGGGTAGGCGTGACGCAGGCGACCCATGAGTGGCTGTATGAAGCGCATTGTCTCCGAGGGCTCTCCGTTCATCTGGCGGGGGTGGCCCACAACGATTGTCGAGACCTCCTCCTTTTTGAAGTACTCGGCGAGGTAGCGCTCGAGCTGCTTGGTCTCGACAGTCTCGAGGGGCTGCGCGATGATACCGAGTGGGTCGGTCACCGCCAAACCTGTGCGCTTTGTGCCGTAGTCTATGGCAATGAGTCTGGGCATCGCTTATGCCTTAATCTTTTTGAAGAGCTCGCGGAACGACACAGCCTTCTCTACCATTGCGCGCAAATCCTCAATCTTAACACGCTCCTGCTGCATAGTGTCGCGGTGACGAACTGTTACCATGCCATCGGTGAGGGTGTCGTGGTCTACGGTAACGCAGAAAGGTGTACCGATAGCATCCTGACGACGGTAGCGCTTACCGATAGAGTCCTTCTCGTCGTAAACTACGGTGTAGTCATACTTCAGATCGTCGATAATCTGGCGTGCCACCTCGGGAAGACCATCCTTCTTAACCAAGGGCAACACAGCAACCTTTGTAGGAGCAAGGGCTGCAGGGATGCGCAATACTACGCGCTCCTCGCCATTCTCGAGCTTCTCCTCGGTGTAGGCTGCAGACATAATCTGCAAGAACATACGGTCAACGCCGATTGATGTCTCAACAACATAGGGTACATAGCTCTCGCCACGCTCGGGGTCGAAGTACTGAATCTTCTTGCCTGAGAACTCCTGGTGACGACCGAGGTCAAAGTCGGTACGCGAGTGGATACCCTCCACCTCCTTGAAGCCGAAGGGGAAGTTGAACTCGATATCTGTTGCGGCATTTGCGTAGTGGGCCAATTTGTCGTGGTCGTGGAAGCGGGAGTTCTCGTCACCGAAGCCGGGGGCACGGTGCCATGCCATACGTGTCTCCTTCCACTCGTTCCACCACTGCATCTCTGTGCCAGGCTGTACGAAGAACTGCATCTCCATCTGCTCGAACTCGCGCATACGGAAGATGAACTGACGCGCTACAATCTCGTTACGGAAGGCCTTACCAATCTGTGCGATACCGAAGGGGAGCTTCATGCGGCCTGTCTTCTGCACATTAAGGTAGTTAACGAAGATACCCTGTGCAGTCTCGGGGCGGAGATATACAGTGTTAGCACCATCGGCAGTCGAGCCCATCTGCGTAGAGAACATAAGGTTGAACTGGCGTACATCTGTCCAGTTGCGTGTACCAGAGATGGGGCACACGATCTCGCAATCGAGAATAATCTGCTTGAGCTCCTCGAGGTTGTTCTCGTTCAACGCAGTTGCGAAGCGCTCGTGTTCGGCATGCATCTTGGCCTTAATCTCCAACACGCGGGGTGAAGTAGCGAGGTACTGCTCCTCGTTGAAGTTCTCCTTGAAACGCTTGCGCGCCTTCTCTACCTCCTTCTCAATCTTCTCCTCCTGCTTAGCCATCCAGTCCTCAACAAGTACATCGGCGCGGTAACGCTTCTTTGTGTCCTTGTTGTCGATGAGTGGATCGTTGAAGGCGCCAACGTGACCCGATGCCTCCCATACGCGGGGGTGCATGAAGATTGCAGCGTCGATACCTACGATGTTCTCGTGGAGCTTAACCATTGAGTCCCACCAGTAGCTCTTGATGTTGTTCTTGAGCTCAACACCATTCTGGCCATAATCGTATACAGCACCGAGGCCGTCGTAAATCTCGCTTGAGGGGAAAATAAAGCCATACTCCTTGCAGTGAGCAATAAGCTTCTTAAACAATTCTTCCTGTGTCATAGTCTATATCGTTTTAATTATTTTACTTAGTGAGGGATGACATACATATCAGTCCCTTAAACCGTAGGTTTATTACAAGGCGCAAAGATAGTAATTTTTGACGAATAATGCGCTATTTGACAAGATTATGTGCACGGAAAGAGTAGTGGGCACCGCGCGCCACTATCACATGGTCCAAAAGACGCATATCAAAAAGCTTTGCAGCCTCGGCTACACGCTCCGTGAGGGCTATGTCCTGCTGGCTGGGTTCGGGGCTTCCCGAGGGGTGGTTATGCACCAGGACAATCTGCACAGCCAACAACTCCAACGCCCTGCGTATCACCATCTTACAATCCACCACCGTAGCCTGCACACCGCCCTGGCTTATGCGCACACGGTCCAAAACCTTACCCGACGATGCGAGGTACAAAGCCCAGCACTCCTCATACTGCAGACCTCCCAGCACGGGCTCCATGATGCGCACCACATCGCTATCCGACAGCACCTTCTCCTGCGCCGAGGCCTCGGCCATGGCTACCCTACGGCCAAGTTCCATCGAGGCGAGGAGCTTAAGGGCACGCATACGCCCCATGCCCGCCGTCATGCGCAGGCGCGCAAAGTCAACCTCAGCCAGGCGCACAAGCGAGCCACCCGAAGTTTTAAGCACCTCCTCGGCCATGGCGCATGCGGCATCATCGTTGGGATTTTCGGCAAGCGCGACTGCCACAAGCTCCTCGTTCGCGAGCGCCTGAGCACCGCGCGACTGCAATTTATCGGTAATGTTTTTCATGGTTGGCTGCTAATATAGTCTATATATCAGATAAAATCAACATAAAAAAACACAGGAAAATTAATATTGCTTGAGTTATAAATGTCGCCATCATCCACCTTCGCGCCTTACGCACATAATTAAGCATCAATTCCGAGTTGTTTTTCCCCCATTGCTTGCGAGCCAATATTGCATAAATAAAAGCACCCACACCTGGGCCTAATGCAACTAATGATAGAAGCATAGCAGAGGCTGCACCCCAAATGGTAAGATTTAATATCTCCTTAATTACTGGAGGCATAGGAGGGGGTGGAATCTGCTCATCAGTACACTGAATAATACCCTCATTACAAAGCACCTCTTCCACCATCTTCTCGATCGGTGTAGATTTGAGTTCTCTATATTGGTGAGTGCCCAACAACATATCAATATCAATAGGTATCGCTGCATTATCAATGCGATATTGATGGATATGTATCTTATGCTTATCCGCCCACAGCAACTCTTTAGAACAAAACTCAGAATCATACGAGTTTTTGCTTGCAATGAAAATTACAGACTTACTCTCTAGGATAATTCTGGCAATACGCTTAAGATACTCCTCTCGACTTGTAATACCCTCTGTGTCAAAGAAATATTCAAACTTATACTCTGCCTTAAATCTATCCAACACGGCGCACACCTTCTCCGCAAAGGCCTTATCATCGTGAGAGTAACTTATAAATATATCGTATTTCATAGTTTGGTGATAATAGCTAAAAATAATTAACGAAGTTCAACTTCTGCTACAGCGTCAAGAAGGAGTTTAACAAATTTAGTTGCCGCTGATTTCGACATCTTACGAGCAACATAACATGGAGCATTGTTTACAGTTTGCAAAGCCTCAGATAGAGTCAAACCCATTGTATCCTTTATTACTTTAACAACTTGCAATTTAACCGGACCCGAACTCTTCAGATATACATCCCATGATGTTTTATCAACAAAAATCTCAACTCCGACACCTACTGCTTCAAGTGCTCGTTTTGCAGACATAGCATCCTGCTCAGTCACACCCTCCTTAATAAAACTCGGCACTCTGTAAACTATCTCTTTAGAGTCTTCCAATGGAAGATTCGTCAACATTCTGACACACTGAACTACTTGCGGTCTATTTATCCCAACTTTGCTAATTAAAACATCATACTTGGGTAATACTCCCCGTTTAAAAATCTCAACATCAACACCCACTGCCTCCAGTGCTCGTTTTACAGACATTGCCTCTTGTTCAGTCACACCATGTTTAATAAAACACGGTACACTGTCAACTATTCCAAAAGAGTCGCCCATAGATAGATCCGTTAGCTTCTTAACACAATTGACGACCTCCAATGTATTTGCACCCACTTTGCTAATAAAAACATCATACACCGTTCTATCAAATTGAATATTTTCATATTTATGTTGACCAACATTAATATTCAACCTAATATCAAGCAATCTTGCTACATTGACCGCAACATCTCCAAAAACTGCTTGTGGATCAGGGAAGGCGTCAATCCAATTAAGATTCTTGAGGTAATATTTCTTAGCACCTTTAAAAGTCTCATCGGATATTCTAAATGTTAAGATTGTTTTTTTTGCCTCACTAGCAAGTTCTATCTCGCGATCAACTTGATCAGAGTTATTGAAATGCTCAGAAAAAACCACCAACATCATTCGACTCTCATCAAGAGCATCTACTATTGCTCTAGCCCATACAACTCCTCGTGGTATATCACGATAAGCAACAAAACAACGTATCTTATGTTGTTCAAGATATGCACACAATCCCTCAACAATCTTTTGATCCTGCGATGAGTAACTTATAAAGACATCGTATTTCATAACTATACGCATTTTAATTTCACAGAGAGTATCGTTAGAAAGTAGCTACAGCGCGGACAGAGCCATAACCATACTTCTGTAATATAAAAGTATTCATATTTCGCATTGATACAGCCCATGCACAACCCATATCCCTTTCAGTTGAAGACCAATAGCCCTTACCAGCTAACCTATCATTCAACTTTGTAGCATTTAATTGTTTTAGGGTTTTATTAACAGCATCATATACAGCTGAATTTAAGAGCAATAAGGCCAACTCATCTATTGCAGGAAAATACCAATCCGCCCCCTTTGACTCACACCATTTAAAAGCAGGGTATTGGTTTTTATCTCTGCGTGATATCATTCTAAGAGTATTAGCCCTGCCATCAGTACTACTTATTGCCTTTACAGCAACACTCTCCCATCCCTCACACCAAAACAGCGTTTCATTAGACTGATCAAGACTCACTATCTTACCATGTTTACCACCATCCCACACATCAAAAACGACACCCTGCTTTTCACCATCATCGTAGTAATCGCCCACATTATATATCTTATATTCTTGGACAATAGTTTTTGCTTGGGTCTGATTTTGAGTCATGTGAACAAAACTCAACAAAGCTACCCTCTCATCATTCAACTCCTTAAGTGCTACATTTAGCTTATCTCTCTTATACTTCAATTCTAAAAGAGATTTTTCGCGCTCAATAATACTTTGTTCGATAGACCTTAATTCATCTTTGTGCTTAACTATCGAATCATCAATTACTTGAACTCGTTTAGCTCTTTCATTTATAAGCCGTTCCTCCATTATGCGCTGCTCCTCAGCACGCTTCTTTTCAATCTCTTTCTGACTCTCCGTCTGAAGAAACTCCTTAACCGATGACAATAGACGATTTAATGCAACCTTAGGATTTGCTAAATAATCGATATAATCGAGTCTTGCTATGTATATAATGACATCCTCATTGTAATGGGATTGATCGTATCTAAACGGAATAATCTTCTTACCATACTCTCGAGCTACTGCAATTTCATCACTTGTCCATTGCGACTGATTGGAATTTGCAGTAGAGATAAAAAGCAACATCTTTGATGCCTTAATATTCCTTGCTATAACGCGAGCAAAGGCATCTCCCGAATATATACCCTCCTCATCAAACCAGTAGCTAATACCATTTTTATCAAACAGCGCCTTAATCTGTGAAACAATATTTCCAGGTATCACTTGCTTGTTGGCATCGACATAATCTTTTCGCGAGTAACTTATAAAGACATCGTATTTCATAGTTGATTCTTCTTATTAAAACAAAAGTAGCAAATATTTCATTGAATGACAAATATTTGCTACTAAATATTTTAGCGTTAGCTTTTAGTTGGCCAACTTATCTATGCGGTCGAGGATTTCGGCACTACCCTCGTCCGTGATTGTTGTGGGGGCGGTCTGCGATACCGAGAAGGCGGCATTCTGCTCGGCAGCCTTCTTCGAGTCGCCATGGCCATGACCTACGGCTATGCCGTCGACATAGACAACCGAGTGAAAACCCGAGCGCGAGGCCTCGTTGGTAGTGCGGAACTCGATGCTGTAACGGTTCTTCTGGCACCACTCTATAAGGCGGCTCTTGAAGTCGGTCTCCGACTGCAGCACATCGTCCAATGACAAATGGTACGCGAATATCTTGTTGATAAGCAAGCGGTTTACGAAGTCGTAACCCTGGTCGAGGTAGATGGCGCCCATCATAGCCTCAAAGGCGTCGCCATAGATATGCTTCTGTGTGGTGTTGCCCGCGGCATTCGAGATGACATGCTTGTCGAGACCTATGGCCGAGGCTATGCGGTTGAGCGACTGGCGCGACACCATCTTCGAGCGCACCTGCGTAAGGAAGCCCTCATCGCGGTCGGGGAACTCGATAAAGAGATAGTCCGACGTAACGCTCTCGATGACAGCATCTCCCAAGAACTCAAGACGCTCGTTGTTGACGTGGCTACCATCCTCCAACTCCACAGATGCAGACTTATGGATAAGCGCGAGCTTATACAACTCGATGTTGTTTGGAATGAAGCCAAACATATCATCTACGATTGCATAGAAGTGCTTATCGGCACCATATTTACGGCGCAAAGGCCTTAGCAAAAAATCAAACATGACAACCTAATGTACTACGGGATAACCTCAACATAAAAGTTACGAAGCATAGAAAATGGACTAAACCGAGGGAGGTAATCTCCCTTGGCATAGTCCATACTCTCTTGATAACAAGCCACGAACCTCTACCTCACGGCCGAAGCATCGCAGCTAATTAAATCTTTAACTTCGCAAGCGAAAGTATAGATCAGTTATTACTTGTGAGACTCGATGTAGCTGATAGCGTCACCTACAGTCTGAATCTTCTCAGCGTCTGCATCGGGAATCTGAAGATCGAAAGCCTTCTCGAACTCCATGATAAGCTCTACCTGATCCAAAGAATCTGCACCGAGGTGTGCTGTGAAGCTAGCCTCTGCTACAACCTCTGACTCCTTAACGCCCAACTTGTCAACGATGATCTCGACAACTTTTGACTGAATTTCTGACATAATAAATAAGTTTTAGTTAAACATTATAGTAGTATATATTTTGCTACTGTAATTTATAACCGAGTGAGTTTTTTTTCACCCGACTGTGCAAATGTAACACTTTTTTTATTATCTTTGACATTATTACGCTAAAAATTTAATACCAATTTTCAACACACATAAGATAACTAACTAATAATTAATAAGTTATGAACCTTTTGCTAATTTCCAATTCTACCAATGCCGGTGAGGCTTATTTGAAATATCCTATCCAGGAGATTGCAAAATCTCTCGAGGGCATCGACGAAGTTGTATTCGTGCCATATGCTGCCGTAACCTTCTCATACGACGAGTATGAGGCAAAGGTTCAGGACCGCCTCAACGAGATTGGCGTTAAGGTACGCTCTATACACCACGCCATCAACAAGCGCAACTTCATCCGCCACGCCAAGGCTATCATGATTGGCGGTGGTAACACCTTCGCACTCTTGAAGAAGATGCAGGAGGAGGACCTCCTCGACATGATTTTCCACCGCGTGAAGGCTGGTGTACCATACATCGGCTGGTCGGCTGGTAGCAACGTTACATGCCCCACAATCTGTACAACAAACGACATGCCTATAGTGCAGCCCGAGTCATTCCGCGCTATCGGTTTGGTATCGTTCCAGATTAACCCCCACTACCTCGACGCTAACCCCGAGGGTCACGCAGGCGAGACACGCGAGCAGCGCATCAACGAGTATCTCGAGGCTAACCGCAGCCGCTATGTCGTAGGCTTGCGCGAGGGTTGTATGCTCCGCATCAACGACGAGGGTATCCAGCTTATCGGCTCACGCCCCATGCGCATCTTCAAGAAGGGTCAGGAGACCTACGAGGTGCAGCCAGGCGATAACATCGACTTCCTTATCCGTCGCTCCAAGTAGCGATGGCTGGCTTAAGCGCCATAATCGGCGAGGGCGGCGAAGATGCCGCAATGGAGTGGCTACGCGAACGGGGCTATTACATCGTTGAGCGTAACTGGCGCGTCGGACGCTACGAGATAGACATCATCGCCGAGCACTACGACACGCTGCACTTCATCGAGGTTAAGACCCGCAAGGAGGGTGGCTGGCAGACGGCATACGACAGCATCGACGACCAGAAGATACGCACGCTACGACGCGGTGCAATGGCCTATCGTGCGATGCATGGCATAGTCCTGGAGCTGCAGTTCGACCTTATCGCCGTGACCTGGAACGAGAAGGGCGCGATAGCCATTGAGTATACGGAGAACATATTGTAAAAGTAAGGGGTGACTGAAAATCAGTCACCCCTTATCATTATACCCACCCTTGCTACTCCACGGCAATGGTAAGCGACTCCATATCACCAATCGCCTCAATCTCGAACGACGAGGTTCCCGACATTGTGAATGTTGCGGTGTGGCTCTCGGCGTCGGCATAGTTGTGAGTAATGCCCTCTCTATATGCCTCCGATGTGCCATCGCCCCAGTTGATGGTGCCACTAACAGCCTCACCACCCCACTTGGGCGATGCCATCTGCTGGTTGCGGTGACCTATGGCCACCTCCATGCTCGGTGCCACAACGCCGCTCTGGGTGATTGTCACCGTACGGCGCGACTCGCCCGCCACGACTACGACCTCCGCACTACGCGCCTCCGCAGTCTCGTTTGCCTCGATGCTCACAACGACAACGCTCTTTTGCTCCTCCTCGCGGATGTTATACAGGCGAAGCCACTCCGCCTCAATCTCCACATCGAAGGTCTTGTTGCAGACAACCACGAACTGGGTCTTTTGAGCCTCGTGCGACAATGTTATTTCGGTTGCCTCGACCTCCAGAGTTGTGGAGGAAGCAAGCACCTCATTACCTCTATTCTTGCAGCCTGCAGCCATTATAAGAAGTGCTACGGCAAAAAATAATACTCTCTTCATAGCCTACAAACCTTTGAGTGTGAACATTATACTCTTCTGTTCCACATCCTTTCGCACGAGGTAGATGGTATAGACAGCATCGCGCTGCATCTGCTTGGTATCCAAAATCATACGACCCTTCGATATCGCAACACCCGTCTCGGTATACTCACCCAGCATATAGAGCGCCGACTTCACATCGTCGTCATACTTGACCACAAGTATGCCCGTCTCCTTGTCGAACGACATAGAGGTGGTAGCGCCGATGGGGGCATATTTGAGCACCACCGCATCGCAGGCATTATCGGCGAATGAGAGCATCCTATACCAGTTGTCGCTGCCCGAGCTACGATAGAAGGCTGCAATTATGTCGCCCTCAACGATTTCTCTCTCGATGACTGCGGTCATAGTGCCACAGCCACCAGCATAGCGTGCGGGAAGCTCGAAGCTGCGAGCCTCAGTTGCCCACGCCTTAAACTCGCCATGTTTATCGCACACGCCAACGCGCACCTCGCCCTTGAAGTCCACCTGCGAGTAGTTGCCAATAGATATCGACTCAATGTCGAATGGCACGCCTTGCTCAAACGCCGTAGTCGCAACGCTGATGCCCGCAGAGAGAAGGCACAACCAATTCTCCACCTCGCTGCTGCGCATGGGGCGCAGGCCCATCACCGCCCACTGGTCAGTATCGAAGAGGTACTCGCCAAGCAGCAGGTTATCGAGCAGGAAGAAGCCATCGTAAGGACCTCCCCAGCCCCAGTTTACATGGAAGTAGTTGTTCTCGTCCACGCCGTCAAGCACAAAGGCATGGCCCGCACCTTCTGCCGTATATCCCGCATAGAAGATTGGGCAATTCTCCTCTATCTCTCTGCGCAACAGCGTGTTCCAATACTCATCCGAGTAGTTCTCGCGCATGGTGAGTGTGCAGGCGGGGCTATAGCCGAAGTTCTGATATAGAGCCCACATATCGGGAAACGCACCCGTATCTACCGCGGTATACTCCGCCTTGAAGGCGTGACCAAGGTCCGCCATGAGCACCGCAACAGCCTCCGTCTGAACAGCGTTATACTCGCCCTCGACATATGTCTCAAGCATATTGTCCCAGTCGTAGGCGTGATTGAGGTCGCGCGCGGGGACATCTATGCACTTCACCTGTGTGGTATAGGCCTCCGTAACACCCTTTGCGCGCTCGGGCCAGCGGTGGTGGTGCATAATTTCTGCCATAGCCGTCTGCGTACAGCCCGTGAGGCTATGTGCATCGCCATCCAGGGGGCACTCGTTGTTGTAGGGCGGAGTCTGGCTCCAGCGCGCCGTGTTGAGCATGATAGCACCAACGGGCTTATATCCCTCACTCCACTTCTCCATAGTAGCCTTGTCGGCGACGATGCCATGCTCGCGGGCATAGCGCACCACAGCATCTACATAGCGCAGCCAACCCTCAAAACTTGGAGGCAGCACCTCCGCCGAGGGGGCAGTATATTGGGTGGAGTATGCCAGAATGGGGGCGATGGCGTCATCACCCGCGACAATCACAAAGCCACTACCCTGCTCTCGGGCAACAACATAGAACGTTGGCGCACCACTCTCTCCGCGTGTTGTGCCAAGCACCGAACTATCCCATGCCACCGCGACATCGCCACTGCGTGTTGCGCCGAGCACCTCCTGTGCAATGCTCCTTGCGACATCCGACGACACCTCCTTGCCATCAGCCACAACGGCCGAGGATAGCACAAGCGCAAATAGTATAAAAATTCGTTTCATAGTCTAAAATATGAGGGGTAACTCCCCATAAAGAGTTACCCCACAATTAATATGGTTTAAGGCACTCCACTACAAGAATGGAACAACCTCCATTGAGCGAGTTGCTGAGGCCTCGGCCTTAATCTCCTCGGGGATTGTGCACTTCTCGTAAAGGCTGGCGATAGACTGATCCTCCTGGCTGTACATTGTGAGCTGGCCATCAACGACACTCACCTTGTAGCCACAAGCCCAGTTTGAGCCATCGGCATAGGTGCCAGTCATAACATCACCATTGATGGTGTACTTACCAGTGTAGAGCTCATAGTCGAACGACCACACCTGCTGATACATCTCGAATGTGCCATCGGCGTTGAAGTCGATGTATACGTTGAACTCGGGAGTTGCCTCGTTCCACTGCACCAACTGCCACTCGCCAGCAACATTCAAGCCCTTATTGCCCTTGTTAGACTCACAGCCAACCAAGGCGAGCAACATTACCATTGCCAACGACAATATCTTCAAACTTTTCATATCTCTAAATCAATACTTTAAGCGTTAGACAATATATTACAACCAGCCACCGGGTGTGATGGGCTCCAAGGTACCCTCATCGTATGCCACGCCATAGCGTGCCACGAATGCGAACTCCTGCTCGGTAGCCATACCACCAGTAATCTGACCGCCACCAACATTAGTACCACCAGCAACATACTTCAAGGTTACGAGTGCGCTACCAGGCTTTGTACAAGTGAGCATGAGCTTACCACCCATCCACTTGATGTTCTCGATGCCGAGTGCCTCGATTGCCTCCTCCGAAATATCGCTCTCGAGCATCTTGATATCCTTGTTAGTGCCATCGCCGATATATGAAGAGATGTTGATAATAACCTCCTCACCAACGGGGATAGGAATACACTTTGTGCCACGAACAGCCATCAACACCTGATAAGCATCGATAAGACCTGTACCCATCTTATTGTTGTACGATGCGAGGTTGAGTGTACCACCCGATACGTTAGTCTTGAAGCCAGTGAGGTAGGGGTTAAGATTAGTAACCGAGCTTACAACGATATCCTTCAACTCGGGCAATGTGAGCACGATGTTGTTATCCAAAGCGTATGAGATAGCCAACGCTGCGATACCCGAAACATGAGGACATGCCATAGATGTACCCTGGCTGAAGCCATACTTGTCGTTAGGCAATGTAGAGAGTACACAACCTGGCTCTGCCCATGTAACAGGAGCATACTCACCACCAGGAGCCGCTACATTACAACCGCGGTCGTAGCATGTGTAGTATGTAGGAAGACCATCAGGAGCGATAGCCGTAACTGCGATAATCTCGTTGTATGCAGCAGGATAGCCCGCAACGGCCTTACCGTCGTTACCCGCAGCGAAGATGACAATACCGCCCTCCAACGCTGGAGAGTTCTTTGTCTCCATGAAGTAGTGGAACGCCTCGAGCTCTACGCCTGTCTGGCCATTCTCAAACTGCGAGTCGTTGGCAATCTGACCTGCCTGGAAGCCCCATGAGTTCTGCAAAACGCAAGCGCCATTGTCGGCAGCATACTCAACAGCCTTTGCTGTACCACCAGCACCAGCATCCTTACCGCCAGAGAGAATCTGGCAAGACATGATGCGAACACCGTCGCCGTTACCTGTACCACCTGCAACACCCGACACACCGATGCCGTTGTTGTTTACCGCAGCTACAGTACCTGCAACGTGAGTACCGTGACCCTGGTCACCTGAGCGAGTCCAGGTTACACGGCCGTTGTGTGCGAAGTTGTAGCCGTGAACATCGTCTACATAGCCGTTGCCATCATCATCGACACCCTCAGCACCATTAGCCTCAGCCTCGTTTACCCACATATTGTCCTTGAGGTCAACGTGAGTGTAGCAAACGCCCTCGTCAACAACCGCTACGATAACATCATTGCGACCTGCGGTAATCTCCCACGCGGGGAAGAGGTTTACATCAGCACCAGCTCTTGCGTTGGGATATGTCTCCTGAAGACCAAGGTTGCGATAGTGCCACTGCTTCGAAAGCATAGGGTCGTCATATGGCAACTCCTCGCTGCGTGTCTGTGCGAACTGCGAGGGGTCTACCTCTGTAATCTCTGCCTTGGGAGCGATAACCTTTGTCGCGAACTGCACGCGCTCAACAGACTCTACAGCTGCGAGGCTCTGCGCTGCAACCTCCAAGTCTACGCTCTCGGGGAAAGCGACAGTAAACCAGCGGTGCATGCCACGAGCACGCTTAACATCGCCATTGACATTAAGGTTGAAGATGGGCTTAATCTCCGTAGCGCCAATCTCTGCTGCGATGGCGTCGATAGCTGAGCCTGAGCGAGTTGCACACTCTGCGTTGAGAATTCGCTCTGCAGCCTCATCGTCAACATAGATAATCAACTCACCCTCTACAGCGTCGTTGGATGTGTTGACAAACTTCTTTGCTACCATGGCATTAGCGTCCACAGTTGCAGTCTCATCGACGGTGTTTGTTGCGCACGATACTGCGAACAAGCCTGCCAATGCAAGAAGGAAAACTTTTGTTTTGTTCATTTTAGTTTATAGTTAAATTGTTTCTTTCTCAATTAGGGCATACACACACGCATACTTCCAAGATGCAAATTTACAAAAATTAAGTCAATATACAACGGCGAAGAGCGTTTTTTTCATGCAAAGGCTCTCATTAAGGGCAATTTAGGGTATTAATATAATACATGGGGCGGGGTGGAGAAATTAGTACATTGGTTGGGTTCATGCCCGAAATCGTAAGATGTGGCATACCCCAAAAGAAGATTCCCACGGGATAGTACATATAGTACAGCCCGTGGGAACTTACTTTAAAGTTGTGTACCGCAGAGTGCGGCTTATCACAAGAAACTACTACAAGAAGGGAGCAACCTCAATAGCACGAGTTGCTGTTGCCTCCTCGATAACTGACTCGGGAATTGTGCAAGCCTCGTAAACATAAGTTACGGGAGTTGCCTCCTTGCTCTTGAGTGTGAGGAGCTTACCATCCTCCGATACGCCACCTGTGTATGATGTCTTCCAGTCGCCACCCTCAAAGTATGAACCACTCAACACACCACCATCAACAGAGTACTCGCCATCGTAGAATACATAATCCCATGAGTATACCTGCTGGTACAAATCGAAGACGCCACTCTCAAACTTGATATATACGGTGAAGTCGTTAGCTACGCCATCAACAGAGATGAGCTTCCACTCGTTCTCAATCTTATCGAAGCCGCCAATCTTTGGACCGTTATTCTTGTTACCATTGCAAGCTACAGCGAAGAGCACCACAGCTACCAATGCCAATGTCTTAAAAATCTTCATATAATTGATTTTTTATGTGTTCTACAATAGATTACAACCAAGCACCGTTGTCGTTGTTCTCACGAGAGATGATTACAACCTCCTTCTCCATGAGCTTACCGCCTGTTGTGCTACCACCACCTACAGCGTTACCACCAGCGATGTACTTAACGGTCATCACACCGATACCGGGCTTTGTACACTTGATATAGATAGTGTTGTTGAAGAAGTCTGCTGTGGTGATGCCAAGGCGCTGCTTAACCTCATCAGCGATAACGAACTCCTTCATCATAGTAACATTGATGTCACCAGTACCGATAATGTTACCGAGCTTGAGAGCATACTCCTCGTTAACAACTACGGGGATACAAGTTGCACCACGGAGGTTCATGATAGCAAGCGTTGCATCGAGCTTACCAGTACCCACCTTACCCTTGTACAAGCCAAGGTCGAAATCGTATGTGTAGATCTGGCCATTAGTATAGACTCCATGACGCTTCACCTTACCAGTAAGCATATCATCGAAGTTGCGAACCGATGAAGTGAGGACATCGTAGAACTGTGTATTTGTGAGGCGGATGCCGTTCTCTACAGCGTATGAGAGAGCCAATGCTGCGATACCAGATGCGTGGGGGCATGCCATTGATGTACCCTGCATATAACCGTAGTCCTCGTTGTAATACTTCACATTACCATTTAATGAGCGGTAAGGATCGGGACAATCAGAGGGAATTGTAGAGAGCACACAGCCGTAGTCAACGAAGCCCTTATTGCCAATTACCTCGCTCTCACCACCGGGACAAGCCACGTTACAACCCTTGTCGTAGCAAGTGTAGGTTGTAGGAGCACCATCGGGAGCGTAAGCAGTAACGGCGATAAACTCGTTGTAAGCACCAGGATAGTTAGCCGAAGGCGCAGCATCGTTACCAGCAGCAAAGATTACTACGTTGCCATCCATTGCAGCACAGCCACTCTGTGACTGGAAGTAACGAAGCGCTGTGAGCTCTACGCTATAGTATGTGCTATAGATGCTGTCTGATACAGGGCCACTGTCTGAAGGATAACCCCAAGAGTTCTGCAAGATACATGCACCCATGTCGGCAGCATACTCAATGCCTCGAGCGTTGTTGTCGAGTGATGAGCGCTCATTACAGTCGAAAATCTGGATAGACATGATGCGAACACCATTGCCCGAACCGTCACCACCTGCAACACCTGACACACCTTTGCCGTTGTTGTTTACAGCAGCGATGGTACCTGCAACGTGAGTACCGTGACCAGAGTCACCATCATAATAACCGTCAGTAGTAAACGCAGGGCGGTTCCAAGTGATTTTACCATTCATCTGAACGGCATTTACACCATAGATATCGTCAACCCAACCGTTCTTATCATCATCAACACCCTCTGCACCAGTGAGCTCCGCATTGTTAACCCACATGTTGGGAGCCAAATCGGGGTGGTCATACTGAACACCCTCATCAACAACGGCTACGATAATCTCGGGAGTACCTGTTGTGTACTTCCAAGCCTGGTAAAGACCGATATCCTCACCCTCCTTTGCACCGGGGAAGAGCGACTGCTGGCCCTTGTTGTTGTAGTGCCACTGCAATGCGAGCATCTCATCATCGAAAGGCTCCTCGCCAGAGCGTGTCACAGCAACCTGCTCCGATGAGAGAGGCATAGCCGAAACCTCGGGCTTCTCAACGATAGTGCTGTACTGAACGCGCTGAACGGAGCTAATCTCGGCAAACTTCATAGCGACAGTCTCGAGGTTAGCCTCCTTGTCGAACTTGATAACATACCAACGGTGCATACCCTGCGCACGCTTCGCATCACCATTGATATTCATATTAAATACAGGGGCTACAGACTCCACGCCGAGCTCCTCAGCCACAGCGTCAAGCTGTACATTGCCAGAGCGTGTAGGGCTAGTGCTCCACGCCTCTGCAGTCTCCTCATCAACATAGAGGACGAGCTTGCCATTGGCAGCACCCTCAGGATTGTTGACGATCTTCGCGATAGGGTTCTTGTCAGCAGCTACGCCATTGCCCTCCATAACGGGATCTGCAACGCATGATGCTGCAAAGATTGCAACCAATGCAAACAAAGAAAATTTAACCTTACTCATAGTTATTTTTAAAAAATTTAAGTTTTCGCAGTCTTTCTCGTTACAAAGGTAGTTAATATTTCTTTATTGCAAAATGTTAAAGCCAAAAAGTGTAGAAAACAGGGCAAGAAGTTATAAAAACAGAGCGGTCTGCCCCAAATGGAGCAGACCGCAGTGTCATATGGATAATTCAGCGATTATCGCATGAGTGAAAGCTGTGCCTGAGCGAAAGTTGTTGCAACGGGAGTAGCGTTGATAACAACCTTAGCCTCTGAAGCGATTGCGCTGTCAGCAACGCAAGCCTTCATCTGAGCAGCCTTAGGAGCGAACTTAGGAGCGCTCTGTGTAGCTGCAGCAGGAGCGATTACAGTAGCAGGAGTGAAGTTGTAGTATGCACCCAACACGCCTGTTGTCTGACCACCCTCGTAGCCGTAAACGAACATACCGTAGTATGTCTGGAGGCCTGCAACGACACCGTTCTCAAGAGTCATGACCATAGGATCAATTGTCTCATATGTCTCAACAGCTGAACTCATGTAACCATAAACCTGTGTACCATCCTGGTTGAAGTAGCCGTAGAGCTTACCATACTGTGAACCCTCGTTCTCGTAGCCGAGCAAGATACCCTCGTTAGTAAGAGTGCCAGCAGTAGCATCGTAAGTTACATACCAAGCAGAACCATCAACATCGTCGTGAATGAAGTAGAAGTCGTTGTAGCTCTTACCTGTGAGCAAAGAGAAGTTAAGTGTCTGAGCCTCCTCGCCCTCACCGTCAGTGAAGCTGTATGTACCAACAGCTACATCACCATCGTACTCAGGAAGAGTGTACACGAACTTGTGCTCGATAACTGTACCATAGATAGTCACAGCACGGAACAATACAACGTACTCAGAATCGTAGTTGTCAACGTTAACGCGAACTGTAACAGCACCTGACTCAGCCATCTTACCGAGGAAGTTCTCAGTGTACAAGTCTGCAGCGTAGTTAGAAAGGAGAGCGTCATCGTTCAAGCCCTGTGAAGCAGCGTTCTGGTATGATGCCTTAGCACCCCACCAAGCCTTCATAGACTTGAGGTCATCAGGATTACCTGCGATGTTAACACCAATCCAGTAGCAAGCAGGAGTCTCTGCCTCAACAGCAGCCTTGTTCTCCTCAGCAGCGAATGATGCAGGAGCGCCTACCTGAACGTCGAGATTAACCTCAGGCATCTCACCTGTACCGTTGAAGTAGAAGTTGTAAGCGTAAGTATTCTGGAGACGAGCCTCACCCTCAGCAGTGTAAGGAACAGCTACAAGAGTCCAAACGCCCTTAGTAAGCTCAACCTCCCACTTCTTTGTAGCTGCATCGCCCTCGAAGATAACGAGGTCCTCAGAACCTGCAACGATAGCCTCAGCAACCTCAGAAGGATCAGCTGTTACATCACCCTGAGCGAAAGCGAACTTGTAAGTTGCAACGTCAGCACCGAATGCGAAGTTGAAGATAGCCTTTGCAGTAGCACCGTCAGCTGATACATACATACCATCGTACTGGGCAACCATGTCGTAGTTTACGAACTCTGTGCCAGGCAAGAAGAACTGCATGTAACCAGTGGGGTTACCCTGTGCGAAGTAGCCCATGTATGAACCACCATTGAATGCAGCGAGCTCAACAGAACCGTCAGTTGGGAACTTGATGATGCCGTCCTCAAGAACGATAGGAGAATCCATCCAAGTCAAGCAGTACAACTGGTAAACAGTACCACCTGAGCTAACGTCGATGTGGAGAGGATATGCACAAGCCTTTGAACCGTCAGAGAACTCGAGAACATCACCTGCAACAACATTGTTAGGATCAGTGATATCGAACTCAACATAAGTATCACCCTCAGCAGTGAAGCTGAAGAATGTAGGAACACCACCCCACATTGCACCGATAGTAGCAGGAGCGTAAGCGTTCTTTACACGGATACGGTTAGCGTCCAACTCATGCTGCTCGAACTCTACATATGCACCTGAACCTGCGAATGCATCAGCCTCCTCCATCATGCGGCAGAGAAGATCATCGAAGTAGATACCCTCGCCCAAAGTTACCCAAGGCTCAGGAATCATAACAGTGAATGTGTACTCAGAGATAGCATACTTTGAAGCCTCAGCCTCATCGAGCTTGATAGAAACAGCATACTTCTTACCAACCTCGAGCTTTGAGCCGTCGACAGCAATAGTCAAAATAGTCTGAGTAGCGCCAGCAGCGAAATCTACTGATGCAGGGATAGTGAACAACTCAGAAAGCGCACCTGCAGCATCCTTAGCCTCAGAACGAAGTGTTACAGATGCAGTAGCATCAGACTTCACACGAGCAACTACGATATCAAAAGAGGTGTCAGCAGCCGTAACATTGATGGCAGCAGTACTTGGGAAGTAAACACCCATACCCTTGTCCTGCTCACCAGGTGTATAGTCTGCATACTGGTGCTCGCAAGATGCCAAAGAGAGGACACCCACGAAAGCAAGTAGCAAACCTATGATATTAAATTTTTTCATACTCTTTCTTTTAATTGTGTTTATACAGTCTTGAATGTCTATGATAATCAAAACTACTCAGCTGAACCAGCGTTCTTGAGTGTCAGAGTTGGATCAGGGTTATTCAAGCCCTTCAAAGCTGTGTTCATCTGAACCTCACCCTGTGGGATACAGTATGTCCACCATGGGAGACGACCCTCTGAATTGTGGCGAGCCTCAATATAGTAGTTTGAATCCTTGAAACCACAAGTTACGCCCATATCCAAACGCTTCATATCGTACATTACGATACCCTCGCCCCAGAACTCCAAAGCCTTCTGGTCGATGATCTCGCGCAAGATGTCAGACTGCTTGATAGCGTAGTTAGGATCACGGTTAGTGCGAACAAAGTCCATAAGAGCGAGCATTGCAGCATCTGCACCATCCAAGTGGTAAGTAGCCTCCAACAAGATGAAGTGCATCTCCTCGTTACGCATGATAGGAAGTGCTACAGAACCACCAACTGTTGAGTCAGTCTGTGCAGCGTTACCTGGACGGAACTTGAAGAATGTGTAAGGAGCCAAAACGTTGAAGTAAGCCTCATCCTTGATAGATGTATACTCCTGGAAGTCTGCCAATGTAGTCTCGGGACCCTTGATCAAGTTCTTACGGAAGTCAGTGTTAGACAAGTTGTCGTAAACCTGCTTTGAAACACCAAAGCTAACATACTGTGCATAGCCGTACTGTGCCTCGGGAGCAAAGTGTGCAGGGTGCTGGTGGAGGTTAGAAACGATAGTCTCGGCTGAAGTAACAACAGACATCATCCATGCAGGAACAACAGTATTGAAACCAGTTGTTGTGTTAGTCCACTGCTCCTCGTTCATGAGAGCGCCACCAGAGTACTGAAGAGCCTTCTGTGCGTGCTCGCGAGCGAGAGTGTAAGCAGCGTTACCTGTAGGAAGATCACCATTCAAACCGTCGTTAACGAAGTCCTCGCAACCCAACCACATGTAAGCACGAGCGTAGAGACCGTGAACAACAGCCAAAGTAGGATAGAAAGGCTTCTCCTGAACATACTCTGCCAAGCAAGCCTCTGCGTCAGCCAAGTCTGCGAAGATGAAGTTGAACATCTCCTCACGAGTAGCGCGATCGTTGAACTTTGCAACCTCCTCGTTAGTCTCCTCGGTTACGATAGGCACTGTCAAGCCCTGTGCGTCGAGAAGAGCCTGCTCGAAAGTAGCAGTGTTGATCTCAACAACAGCATAGAGGGGCTCGAACAAACGAGCGAGGTCGAGGTAAAGCATAGCACGGTAAGCCTTCGCGATACCACGATACTTTGCATACTCCTCGTTATCGCCAGCAAGGTCGATAATCTGGTTACAGCTACGGATAGTTGGGTAGTAACCCATCCATGTCATAGCCGACATAATAGAGTTAGGTGCATAGCCCAAACCACGGTCACCAGTCATGAAACGGTTGTAGTTGGGGTTGTTACCCATCAACCAGCCGTTAGGCACAACATTCTTACACTCGAAATCGTGGTAAGCAGACCAACCTGCATAACCATAGTCAGTGTGCTCGTAACCACCTGCTGTAGAGGTCAAACCTGTATGAATACCTGGCAACAAAGTCTCAAGTACCACAGACGCATCACCGCTCATAAGCTGGCTCTCTGTGATAGCCGACTCCTTGGGGAAGGTCTCGCGGATACAGCCGCTGAGTGCAACAACGGCACC
>JAZRJJ010000057.1:0-13558 GCA_045645705.1 Alistipes sp.
CTACTATGGCAGATGTAAAGGTATTGGCAGAAGAGTTGGTAAACTTGACTGTTAAGGAGGTAAACGAGTTGGCTACTATCCTCAAGGAGGAGTACGGTATTGAGCCCGCTGCTGCAGCTGTTGCTGTTGCTGCTGCTCCTGCAGCTGACGCTGCTGCACCCGCAGAGAAGTCTACTTTCGACGTAATCTTGAAGAGCGCTGGTCAGGCAAAGCTCCAGGTTATCAAGGTTGTTAAGGAGGTTGCTGGCTTGTCATTGGGTGACGCTAAGGCTATCGTTGACGCTGCTCCTAAGGCTATCAAGGAGGGTATCTCTAAGGAGGAGGCTGAGTCAATCAAGTCTAGCCTCGAGGAGGCTGGTGCTGAGGTTGAGCTTAAGTAATTTTAGCTAAAACTCACATCATTTAAGGTGTAGGGCTTACGTTCAGTAAGCTCTATGCCTTTTGTGGTCTAATATTCGGGAGTGCAAACGAAGGCTGTGCCCGAGTGTTGGAATATTGAATGCTCTCGTTGTGTACTTAATTGACACAGAGAGCATTAGTGGGATAAACAACTCCCACATTTTATCGGCTTATGCCCATGTCGTTGCTCCTTGGTGCTAGCGAGACGGATGTTGTGTCGTCTTGCCGTGATGTTAGGGGAGTGGGTGGTCAAGGTGCCTCATGCGAGTCGGCTCTTAGGAGGGTTCTCTCTCGGGAGGATTGATTATCGAAGGGTTGCATTTGTGGAGGAGCGGTTATCGAGGGTTGGCCCCTTGAGGGTTGATCGAGCGTAATTGGCGCGCCTTTTGGCAGAACGACGAGTACCGGATGTCTAACGGTCGGTGATAGGTCACAAGAAATGTAAAATTTCACTAAAACACTTGGATTATATGTCCACTACACAACAACAACGTATAAGCTTCTCTACCATCAAGAACAGGGTTCCATATCCTGACTTGTTGGAGATTCAGCTTAAGTCATTCCGTGATTTCTTCCAGCTTGACACCATGGCCGAGAATCGTAAGAACGAGGGCCTCTTCAAGGTGTTCAACGAGAATTTCCCAATCACAGATACCAGAAACAACTTTGTTCTGGAGTTTATCGATTACTATATCGATCAGCCCCGCTACACCATCGAGGAGTGTTTGGAGCGTGGTTTGACATATAGTGTGCCCCTTAAGGCGAAGCTTAAGCTCTACTGTACAGACACCGAGCACGAGGATTTCGATGAGGTTGTACAGGATGTTTACTTCGGTCTTATCCCCTACATGACAGAGCGCGGTACCTTCATCTTCAACGGTGCTGAGCGCGTTGTCGTATCACAGCTTCACCGTTCACCTGGCGTATTCTTCGGCCAGAGCATGCACACCAACGGTACAAAGCTCTACTCTGCACGTATCATCCCATTCAAGGGTTCTTGGATTGAGTTCGCTACCGACATCAACAATGTGATGTACGCTTACATCGATCGTAAGAAGAAGTTGCCCGTAACAACATTGTTGCGTGCCATCGGTTTCGAGACCGACCAGCAGATTTTGGAGATCTTCGACTTGGCAGACGAGGTGAAGGTTACCAAGGCAAACCTCAAGAAGAATGTTGGCCGCAAGCTCGCTGCGCGTGTTCTTTCAACATGGGTTGAGGACTTCGTGGATGAGGATACTGGTGAGGTTTACTCTATCGAGCGTAACAACGTCATCGTTGATCGTGAGGTTGAGCTTCAGGAGGAGCACATCGACGAGATTATCGAGTCAGGTGCAAAGACTATCCTTTTGCACAACGAGAACCCATCGGGTATCGACTTCTCGATTATCTACAACACACTACATAAGGATCCATGTAACTCGGAGAAGGAGGCTGTCGTATACATCTACAGACAGTTGCGCGCTTCGGAGCCACCTGATGAGGCTACAGCTCGTGACGTAATCGAGAAGCTCTTCTTCTCGGACAAGCGTTACGACTTGGGTGATGTGGGTCGTTTCCGTATCAACAAGAAGTTGGATTTGTCTATCGATCCCGCTATCCGCACACTTACTCGTGAGGATATCATCGAGATCATCAAGTACCTCATCCAGCTTATCAACTCGAAGGCCGACGTCGACGATATCGACCACTTGTCAAACCGTCGTGTACGTACCGTAGGTGAGCAGCTCGCTAACCAGTTCTCTGTGGGCTTGGTGCGCATCGCACGTACTATCCGTGAGCGTATGAACGTTCGCGATAACGAGGTCTTCACTCCCGAGGATTTGATCAATGCCAAGACTTTGGCAAGCGTAGTAAACTCATTCTTCGGTACCAGCCAGTTGTCACAGTTCATGGACCAGATCAACCCCTTGGCTGAGATTACGCACAAGCGTCGTCTCTCGGCGTTGGGTCCTGGTGGTCTTTCGCGTGACCGTGCAGGTTTCGAGGTTCGAGACGTACACTACACACACTATGGTCGTTTGTGTCCTATCGAGTCACCTGAGGGTCCTAACATCGGTCTTATCTCATCTTTGTGTGTATACGCGAAGATTTCGGATATGGGCTTCATTGAGACTCCCTACCGCAAGGTTGAGGGTGGTATCGTAGACCTTAACAACGACAATATCCGCTACTACTCGGCTGAGGAGGAGGAGGGTCAGATCGTTGCTCAGTCGAACGAGCAGTTCACTGACGATGGTCACTTCATCAACACAGACCGTATCAAGGCTCGTTTGGGTGCCGACTTCCCTGTGGTACACGATACAGAGGTTAACCTCGTAGACGTTGCACCTAACCAGGTGGCATCTATCGCAGCAAGCCTTATCCCCTTCTTGGAGCACGATGATGCTAACCGTGCGTTGATGGGATCTAACATGATGCGTCAGGCAGTGCCCTTGGTGCGTCCCGAGGCTCCTATCGTAGGTACAGGTATCGAGAAGGATATGATTGTTGACAGCCGTATCCAGGTTGTTGCAGAGGGTGATGGTGAGGTTGTATTTGCAGATGCTACACGCATTGAGGTTCGTTACGAGCGCAGTGAGGATGAGCAGATTGCAACATTCCAGCCCGAGGTTACTGTTTACACATTGCCTCGCTACCGTCCTACCAACCAGAATACGACAGTTACCTTGAAGCCTACAGTACTCACAGGCGAGAAGGTTACCAAGGGTCAGATTTTGAATGAGGGTTACTCAACCGAGAAGGGTGAGTTGGCACTCGGCCGCAACCTTAAGGTAGCGTTCATGCCCTGGAAGGGTTACAACTTCGAGGATGCGATCGTTATCTCGGAGCGTATCCAGCGTGAGGATATCTTCACGTCTGTACACGTTGACGAGTACATCATGGAGGTGCGTGACACCAAGCGTGGTGTCGAGGAGCTCACCTCTGATATTCCTAACGTTTCGGAGGATGCAACGAAGGATTTGGATGCTAATGGTATCATCCGCATCGGTGCAAAGGTTACTCCAGGCGATATTCTTATCGGTAAGATTACTCCTAAGGGTGAGAGCGATCCTTCACCTGAGGAGAAGCTCTTGCGTGCTATCTTCGGTGACAAGGCCGGTGATGTTAAGGATGCCTCATTGAAGGCACAGCCATCATTGCACGGTGTTGTTATCGACACGAAGCTCTACAGCCACACCCAGAAGGAGGGCAAGCGCAATCGTGCAGCCGAGAAGGCACAGATGGAGCAGCTCGACGCAGAGTATGCCGAGAAGATTGCCGAGCTCACCAAGACATTGGTGGCAAAGTTGTGGAGATTGCTCGAGGGTAAGACCACAACCGGCATTTATGACTATTACAATGTTGAGTTGTATGCTGCAGGTGAGAAGTTCACCGTGAAGATGTTGGAGGACATCGCTTCAACAAGCTTCGACAGCAAGACTGGCGTAGCAAACGGCTACATGTCGTTGGGTCAGACTCGCTGGACAGGTGACGAGCACGACGATGCTCTTATCTCACTCACAATCAACAACTACACTATCGAGTGCAAGAAGGTTGCTGCTGCCGTAAACCGCGAGAAGTACAACCTTACAAATGGTGACGAGATTCCTACTTCAGGCGTTATCCAGATGGCCAAGGTATACATCGCCAAGAAGCGCAAGCTCAAGGTTGGTGATAAGATGGCGGGTCGTCACGGTAACAAGGGTATCGTAGCGAAGGTTGTTCGCGACGAGGATATGCCCTTCTTGGAGGATGGTACAATTGTGGACATCTGCTTGAACCCTCTTGGTGTGCCTTCACGAATGAACCTCGGTCAGATTTACGAGACCGTTCTTGGTTGGGCAGGTCGAGAGCTTGGTTTGAAGTTCGCAACACCTATCTTCGATGGTGCATCGTTGGAGCAGATTAACGAGTACACAGCTCAGGCAGGTATTCCTCGCAGCGGCCGTACTTACCTCTATGATGGTGGTACAGGTGAGCGCTTCGACCAGCCTGCAACCGTGGGTGTTATCTACATGCTTAAGCTCGGTCACATGATTGACGATAAGATGCACGCCCGTTCTATTGGTCCCTACTCACTCATCACACAGCAGCCTCTCGGTGGTAAGGCACAGTTTGGTGGTCAGCGATTCGGTGAGATGGAGGTATGGGCCTTGGAGGGCTTCGGTGCCGCTAACATTCTTCAGGAGATCTTGACTATCAAGAGTGATGATGTTGTTGGTCGTGCCAAGGCCTACGAGGCTATCGTTAAGGGCGACAACCTACCACGTCCCGGTGTTCCCGAGGCAATGAATGTGCTTTTGCACGAGTTGCGTGGTTTGGCCTTGTCGGTTAAGCTTGAGTAAGCTATTAATGCGGATTTAAAACATTGGACAATATGTCATTTAATAGAGATAACAATAAGATGAGTAGCTACAGCCGCATTTCGATTGGTTTGGCATCTCCCGAGGAGATTCGTGCCCAGTCGAGCGGTGAGGTGCTCAAACCCGAGACCATCAACTACCGTACCTATAAGCCCGAGCGCGACGGTTTGTTCTGCGAGCGTATCTTCGGTCCTGTAAAGGACTACGAGTGCCACTGCGGTAAGTATAAGCGTATCCGTTATAAGGGTATCGTCTGCGACCGTTGTGGTGTGGAGGTAACTGAGAAGAAGGTTCGTCGTGAGCGTATGGGTCACATCTCGTTGGTTGTTCCCGTTGTTCACATCTGGTACTTCCGTTCATTGCCCTCAAAGATTGGTTACCTTTTGGGTATCCCATCAAAGAAGTTGGAGGCAATCATCTACTACGAGCGTTATGTCGTTATCAACGCTGGTGCTGCCAAGGAGCAGGGCGTTGAGCGTTTGCAGACACTCTCGGAGAAGGAGTACTTGGATATCGTAGCAGCATTGCCTAAGGGCAACCAGGCATTGGCGGATGACGATCCCGAGAAGTTCGTAGCAGAGATGGGTGGTGAGGCTATCCTCACACTCTTGAAGCAGGTAGACCTCGACACTATGTCTTATCAGTTGCGTGACCGCGCATCGAAGGAGACATCGCAGCAGCGTAAGACTGAGGCGTTGAAGTGTTTGAACGTCATCGAGTCGTTCCGTGCTTCGAATGGCAAGAACCGCCCCGAGTGGATGGTACTTACCGACATTCCTGTTATCCCACCCGAGTTGCGCCCCTTGGTGCCACTCGATGGCGGTCGTTTCGCTACATCGGACCTCAACGACTTGTATCGTCGCGTAATCATTCGTAACAACCGTTTGATGCGCCTCATCGAGATCAAGGCTCCCGAGGTTATCTTGCGTAACGAGAAGCGTATGTTGCAGGAGGCTGTCGACTCGTTGTTCGACAACTCACGCAAGAGCAACGCCGTTAAGAACGAGTCAAATCGTCCTTTGAAGTCGTTGTCAGACTCGTTGAAGGGTAAGCAGGGTCGTTTCCGTCAGAACTTGTTGGGTAAGCGTGTTGACTACTCTGCACGTTCGGTAATTGTCGTAGGTCCCGAGCTTAAGATGCACGAGATGGGTATTCCAAAGGATATGGCGGCTGAGTTGTACAAGCCATTCGTCATCCGTAAGCTCATCGAGCGTGGTATCGTTAAGACTGTTAAGTCAGCAAAGAAGATTATCGATAGAAAGGATCCCGTTATCTGGGGCATCTTGGAGAACGTAATCAAGGGTCACCCCGTATTGATGAACCGTGCTCCGACCCTTCACCGATTGGGTATCCAGGCCTTCCAGCCCAAGCTTATCGAGGGTAAGGCAATGCAGCTTCACCCATTGTCATGTACTGCGTTCAACGGGGACTTCGACGGTGACCAGATGGCGGTACACTTGCCTCTTGGCAATGCCGCAATCCTTGAGGCACAGTTGCTTATGCTCGGTTCGCACAACGTCCTTAACCCTGCGAATGGTGCACCTATCACCGTGCCTTCACAGGATATGGTCTTGGGTCTCTACTACATCACAAAGCCCCGTCCCGGCGTAAAGGGTACAGGCTTGAAGTTCTATGGTCCCGAGGAGGCGATTATCGCTTACAACGAGAAGCGCGCAGCATTGCACGCCGTTGTACACTGCCGCGTACGCGACTTGGACGAGAATGGCAACGAGGTCTATGTTATCAAGGAGACTACTATCGGTCGTATCTTGTTCAACCAGAATGTACCTGCCGAGGTAGGCTACATCAACGAGGTTCTTACAAAGCGTTCATTGCGTGACATCATCGCAGTTGTGATGAAGAAGGCGGGTGCTGATAAGGTTGCCAAGTTCTTGGATGATATCAAGAACATGGGTTACCGCATGGCCTTCCAGGGTGGTTTGTCGTTTAACCTCGACGCGGTTGTTATCCCCGATGTTAAGGAGCAGCTTATCAACGAGGGTTATGCAGCAGCCGATGCGGTTATCGACGACTATAACATGGGTCTTATCACCAACAACGAGCGATACAACCAGATTGTCGATATTTGGACAAACATCAACAATAAGCTTACAAGCCAGGTAATCAACACCTTGAAGAGCGATCAGGACGGCTTCAACCCCGTTTACATGATGCTTGATTCAGGTGCGCGAGGTTCAAAGGAGCAGATTCGTCAGCTCTCTGGTATGCGTGGTCTTATGGCTAAGCCCCAGAAGTCGGGTGTTGAGGGTGGTCAGCAGGTTATCGAGAACCCTATCTTGTCAAACTTCAAGGAGGGTCTTTCGGTGCTCGAGTACTTTATCTCAACTCACGGTGCGCGTAAGGGTCTTGCGGATACCGCGCTTAAGACCGCCGATGCGGGTTACTTGACACGTCGTTTGGTTGACGTAGCACAGGATGTAATCATCAACGAGGAGGATTGTGGCACATTGCGTGGTTTGACAGCTACGGCTATCAAGCGTAACGAGGATGTCGTACAGTCACTCTACGACCGCATCATCGGCCGTACAGCGTTGAACGATGTCATCCACCCCATCACTGGTGAGGTTATCTGCGAGGCAGGTGCTGAGATTACCGAGGAGATTGCCGAGGCTATCGACAAGTCGCCTATCGAGTCAGTAGAGATTCGTTCGGTGCTCACTTGTGAGGCGCGTCGCGGTGTTTGTGCTAAGTGTTATGGCCGTAACCTTGCTACTGCACGCATGGTACAGAAGGGTGAGGTTGTTGGTGTCATCGCAGCACAGTCTATCGGTGAGCCTGGTACACAGCTTACACTCCGTACGTTCCACGTCGGTGGTGTTGCGGGTGGCTCTACAGTTGAGACAAATGTTGTTTCGAAGTATGAGGGTCGCCTCGAGATCGATGACTTGCGTACTATCAAGGGTAAGAATGCTCAGGGCGAGGCTATCGACATCGTTATGTCGCGTCAGTCGGAGTTCCGCATCGTAGATCCTAACACAGAGATTACACTCTACACTCACGCATTGCCTTATGGTGCAACGCTCTTCATGAAGGATGGTGCCGAGGTTAAGAAGGGTGATATGATCTGTGAGTGGGATCCCTACAACGCAGTTATCATCGCTGAGAACGAGGGTAAGATTGTCTACGAGAGCGTCATCGAGGGTGTTACATACCGCGAGGAGCGCGACGAGCAGACAGGTCTTTCAGAGCGCGTAGTTATCGAGTCTAAGGATAAGACCAAGAACCCTGTTATCAAGATTGTTAACAAGGATGGTGACGAGATTAAGTCATACAACTTGCCTGTTAACGCACATATCATGGTCAAGAATAGCGCCAAGATTCACGCTGGCGACATCCTTATCAAGATTCCACGTGCTGTAGGTAAGACTGGTGGCGATATCACCGGTGGTTTGCCTCGAGTAACCGAGTTGTTCGAGGCGCGTAACCCATCGAACCCCGCAATCGTTTCGGAGATCGACGGTGAGGTAACATTCGGCAAGATCAAGCGTGGTAACCGCGAGATTATCATCACATCCAAGGATGGCGATGTTAAGCGCTACCTCGTGCCATTGTCACGCCAGATCATCGTTCAGGAGAACGACTTCGTACGTGCAGGTATGGCGTTGTCGGATGGTGCAATCACTCCTGGTGACATCTTGCGCATCCTCGGTCCTACCAAGGTTCAGGAGTACATCGTGAACGAGGTACAGGAGGTTTACCGTATGCAGGGTGTAAAGATCAACGATAAGCACTTTGAGGTTATCGTACGCCAGATGATGTCGAAGGTTAAGATTGAGGATCCAGGTGATACTCGCTTCTTCGAGGATCAGGTTGTTGACAAGTGGGAGTTCATGGATGTCAACGATGAGCTCTACGACAAGGTTGTTGTTACCAACGCTGGTGACTCACAGAACGTTCAGGCTGGTCAGATTATCTCGTTGCGTAAGTTGCGCGATGAGAACTCAGGCCTCAAGCGTCGTGATATGGCCCTTGTTGAGGTTCGTCCTATCGTTCCTGCAACTTCTAACCAGGTGCTTCAGGGTATCACTCGTGCTGCATTGCAGACATCGAGCTTCATCTCTGCAGCGTCGTTCCAGGAGACAACTAAGGTTCTTAACGAGGCCGCTATCCAGGCTAAGTCAGACGACTTGGTTAACCTCAAGGAGAACGTCATCACAGGTAATCCTATCCCTGGCGGTACGGGTCTCCGCGACTACGACGACTTGGTTGTAGGTCTTAAGTCAGATCTCAACTTGTAAACTTAACAACTCTATAATTGAGGGCAGTCCAATGGTGACTGCCCTTTTTTGTGCTTGATAGGTAGTCTAGATAGATTAAAAAGTTTAGGGAGTTTAGCGTGGCGTGTGCCATTTGCTAAACTCCCTAAATTGCTTTAATTCATTATCTTACTACAGTCCCTTGCGCGATATTGCCCATGCGAGGAGCGCGTAGAGACCATCCGCTATGGGGCGCAATGCCTTGGGTAGGGCGTTGAGGATGCGTAGACGGCGTAGCTGGCGGCGTGAGCGCGTGGTGTAGGCGAACTCCTCTGCGGCGTGGCGGGCATCGTCGGTGCCTCCGCGCACGCTCTGCGTGATGGCCTTGCCGAGGGCTATGCGCGCGATATACTCGTTGAGGACGGCATCGCCATTAGGCTGGTACAACTCCTCGATTGAGTGTGCGCTCTGCTCAGCGCGGTAGATAGATGCCGAGCGGTTGCTCGCGGTGCGTGAGTAGCGCACAAGCGACATGGGCGAGAAGCAGAACTTCGCACCCTCGAGCATCATCTTTGCCCACAACCACTGGTCCTCGCCTATGCGCATGCCCTCTGGAAAACCTCCCGCGCGGAGCACCGTCTCGCGGCGTAGTGTCGCGGTGGAGGGAATGATGGGGTAGCGGCGCAAGAGTGCCTCCTCCGCAATGTTGATGTAGCCCTCGGTGGTGGGTACAGGGGCTGCGACGCGCTGCGTGCCGTTCACGATGTCGAAGGCCGTAGAGTAGGCATCCGCCTCGGGGTAGTACTCCATAAGTCGGCACACCTCGGCGATGTATCCCGTGAGCCACACATCGTCGGCATCGAGTAGGGCTATGTAGTCGCCCTTGGCCTCCGCAATACCGCGGTTGCGTGCTGCGCTGACACCGCTATTTGACTGAGCGATAAGGCGTATGCCCGCCTCGGGGTGCTCGGCGATAAAGTGCTCGACAATGGCGCGCGAGCCATCCGTAGAGCCGTCATCCACAACGATAATCTCACCTGGCGTGAGGCTCTGCTCCACAACTGAGCGTAGTGCGCGCTCCACCTCCGCCTCCTTATTATATAGCGGCATCACAACCGATATGCGCTCCGACTCCTTGTTCTGCACCTTGTGGCCGAGGTTCAAAATCTCGGGTGCGTGGTTGAGACGCTTCTCCTCGGGTAGCCACTTCTGAATGTCGCCATAGTGGCTACGCAGGTAGGTCTCAAGGTCGCTCGGTGCCCACACCTCCATAGCGCCCATCTTACGGTGCTCGGGGTTGTTTATAGCCTCCACGGCAATCATATCCTTGGGCATGCGCACGATGTTGTAGTACTTCGCATTCGTGCCGTTGTAGCGCGTAAGCTCGCGATTTAATCGGTTGTATATCTGCTCTTTGCTGTGCGTTGCCGTTACGAGGCGTATCGCCAGGCACGACAGCCAGTTCTTGGGTAGCACGACACCGTTATTCGCCCTGCCGAACCATCTCCACAGCCACACGCTCTTTGCCATGAAGCAGTTGACCCAGAAGCCCACCTTGGCGCGTTGCTTGCGTCTCTGTGCCTCCTCATCGGGCACAAGGTCGTAGGGGAAGATGTCGATATAGATGCCCTCCTCGATGGGCATGCCCACCCACTCGCGCTCCACGAAGCGGGTGCCACGCTTGCGCACCTTGGCAAAGTAGAAGGGGGTGTCGCGCTCCGTTGTAAACTCCTGAAGCACATAGCCTTCGCCGAGGAGTGCGGGTGCCTCGCGGAGAAAGCGCTCATAGTTTTCGCGCGTCATGCCGAGGTCGATGTCATCATCCCATGGCACTATATCCTCGAAGAAGTGCGCGCCAATGGCCGTGCCACCCTGAATGAAGTAGGGTATGCCCGCCTTGTCGCACACGCGCACCACCTCGCGAAGAACATCGTATAGCTCCTCGTGCAGGTGTCGTAGTATCTCGGCGTTATATTTCATTACATGTTGTGTACTAATAGGTTACAGCCACGGATGTCGCTGCCCGCAATGCGTCCCTCAATCATGAAGCTGCCGTCATCGTACAAGCGTCCCATGTCCTCGGTCTGGATAAAGGCGCACGACGAGAGGTTGGCAAGGTCGATAATGTCGATGCCGCCGCGTGTGGGGGTGTGGTCAAAGGGGTCGTTCACGTCGCGCACCATGACACGCATCCACTTCGGCGCGCGGAAGATGCCCTCACCTGCAGAGTATGCCTGCGATGTAAGCTCCGCCATGCCATACTCCGAGTGTATGCGCTCCACGCCAAAGCCCTCGGTGAGTATGGCGTGCAACTCGCTCTTTGATAGCTCCTTGCGGCGACCCTTCATGCCACCTGTCTCCATGATGATGGTGTTCTGGAGTTTAGGGGCGTACTGCTCCGCCACATCCCACAGGGCATAACTCACGCCAAGCAGAATCTTGGGTTTGGGGTCAGCCTCAATGTCGGCGATAAGGCGCTCATAATCATTAAGATAAAAACCTCCCGAGCCGCACTCCTTGATAAGCGTGTCGACCATATATACCAGCGATGAGCCCTCACGCTCCAGGTAGTTGGGCAGTAGGCCATAGATGCTCCACTTCGCGGGCTCGCCATAGAACTCCTTGAATGCCGCGGTGAAGGTTTTGCGGTAGGCCTCGAGTGATGCCATCATGTGGCGCGAGGCTACGGTAGAGCCCGTATTGCTCGAGGTAAAGACAATCTCGGGGGCCTCCGTGCCGCAATATACATCGGTCGACTTGAAGAGGCGGATGGGCATAAAGGGGATCTCCTCGATGCTCTGCACCTCCGCGGGGTCGATGCCGAGGAGTTCGACATAGCGGCGGTAGGGTTCGCAGTGCTCGCTCTGGTAGCGGAACAATTCGAGTGCCGCAGCCTCGAACTCAGCCTCGGAGCCGATGGATAGTATGGTGTCGATGTTTAACATAGTCCTTGCATCTAATAATCTACAAAGTTACATTTTTTCTGCGATAATGCCAACAAATATTGATGTTTGCTAAAAATAACTGGGCAACCTCTTGTATTTTGCGCATGTTTTTGTATATTTGTAATTTGAAACGGATGAAACTATGAGTAAGAGACTTAAGATAGGTATTACACAAGGCGACACCAACGGTGTAGGCTGGGAGGTAATCCTCAAAATATTTGCAGATAATCGTCTAACAGAGTTATTCACGCCCGTAATCTACGGCTCGAGCGTCGCTGTGGCATTCTACCAGAAGCGCTTGAACGATATCGAGGCCGTGAAGTTTGTGGTTGTGGAGAGCGCAGAGCGTGCACAGCAGGGTCGTGTAAACCTCGTGGAGTGTGGCGCAAAGGAGCTCTCGGTGACACCTGGCAAGCCCTCAAAGGCGGGTGGTGAGGCTGCGGCTGCGGCATTGAATGCGGCGATTGAGGAGCTTAAGAGTGGTGCTATCGACGCACTTGTGACAGCGCCAATCGACAAGGAGATGATTCAGAGCGAGTCGTTCTCATATACTGGCCACACGGAGTTCCTCGCAAAGGAGCTTGATGGCGAGCCTTTGATGATTATGGCCTCGGAGCTTATGCGCGTGGGCCTTGCAACAATTCATGTCCCCGTGGCAAAGGTCGCAGAGTCGCTCTCGAAGGAGCTTATCGTTGAGCGCATCAACCAGATGAACGCCTCTATGCGTCAGGACTTTGGCGTTGTGCGACCCAAGGTTGCGGTGTTGGCACTCAACCCTCACGCTGGTGACGGCGGCCTGCTCGGCAAGGAGGAAGAGGAGATTATCAAGCCCGCTATTGTTGAGGCATACGAGGCTGGAGTGTTGGCATTTGGCCCCTTCGCAGCAGATGGCTTCTTCGCTTCGGGTCAGTTCAAGAACTACGATGCCATCCTCGCAATGTACCACGACCAGGGTCTTGCCCCCTTCAAGACGCTTACGCCCAACGGTGTAAACTTCACAGCGTCGCTCTCGGAGGTGCGCACATCGCCCGACCATGGCGTAGCGTACGACATCGCGGGTAAGGGCGTAGCGGATGAGCAGTCTATGCGCAATGCTATCTACGACGCTATGGACATCGTGCAGCGCCGCAGAGAGTGGGCAGAGTGGAACGCCAACCCCTTGCAGCACTTCGAGCGCGAGAAGGGTAGAGATATTTCGATTAAGGACCTCCCAGAGCAGGAGCATAACGACTAAAGCCCTATGTTTAGAATAATATTAAGCATCGTAATAAGTGCGTTGCTATTAGGACTTTCAGTGGTAAATTGCATGCGCATTGATATTATTAATGCGGGAAAGACCGAATGGCTTTGGTTTGGATTGTTCGCCATAGTGGGTATTATTGCCCTTATGCGTATTATATCGCTTGCTAAATTGTTAGATAAGCGAACAAATAAGGAGTAAACAAGGAGTGCAGCTGAGTAGTAATCCGTCTCGTTATTGTGGAGCTACGAAGGCACTCAAAACACAAACATTTAAAATAATTATTATCATGGTTAAAGTAACCTTTCCCGATGGCTCGGTAAGAGAGTTTGCCAAAGGGACAACTGCCTTTCAGGTGGCAGAGAGCATCAGCCCTCGTTTAGCTGCTGACTCACTCGCAGCCGAGGTAAA